>DOTC01000220.1 GCA_003513855.1 Deltaproteobacteria bacterium
GGACGCCATGAGGATGATCATGGAAGGAGAGGCATCGCCCGCGCAGATCTCCTCGTTCCTGTCCTGCCTGGCGATGAAAGGGGAGACGATCACGGAAATCGCGGCCGCCGTCGAGGTGATGCGGCAGAAGGCGACAAGAATCACGGCTCCGGGAAGTGAGCCCCTTCTCGACACCTGTGGAACGGGGGGCGACCGGTCCGGAACCTTCAATATCTCGACGACGGTGGCTTTCGTGGCCGCGGGCGCGGGGATACGCGTCGCCAAGCACGGAAACCGATCGGTCACCAGCCGGTCCGGAAGCGCCGACGTCCTCGAAAGCCTGGGCATGAATCTCGAAGCCTCGTTTGCCGACGTCCAGAGGTCGCTGGACAAGGCCGGTATCACATTCATGTTCGCGCCGAAGTTTCATGCGGCCATGAAATATGCGATCGGCCCCCGTCGCGAAATCGGAATCCGGACGATTTTCAACATTCTGGGCCCCTTGAGCAATCCTGCCGGCGCGAACTGCCAGGTCGTCGGCGTATACAGCGAGGAACTGGGAGACACCTATTCCCGGGTAATGGCGGAACTCGGAAACCGTCGGTCCTTCGTCGTCCACGGAACCGACGGCCTGGATGAGGTGACGCTTTCCGCCCCGACGATCGTGTGGGAGATCCGGGACGGCAGGGTGAAGCGGTACCTGTTCGATCCCGGGTCTGCGGGATTCGAATACGTCTCCCCCGAGGATATCAGGGGAGGGGATGCCGCGACGAACGCGGGTATACTCAAGGAGGTTCTCTCCGGCAAACCCGGTCCCGCCCGGCAGGCGGTGCTCGTCAACGCCGCATTCGCCATCGTTGCGGCGGGGAAAGCGGAAGAGGTGCGGGAAGGCGCCGCGTTGGCTGCCCGGTCGATCGACTCGGGCGCAGCGATGAACCGTCTCCGGGAGTTTCTCGAGGTCCTGGGAACCGGGGGAGCGATATGATCTCGAAGGGGCACCACCTCCGCACGATCGTCTCCGCCGTCCGGGAGGGTCTGGTCGAGAGAAGGGGGGGGGCGCCGTTACCGGATATCGCGGCTCGCGCGCGGGCAAACCGTCGCCGCCGGGATATTCGCGATTTTCTGAAAGGGGGGCCGGGCATCATCGCGGAGATCAAGAGAGCCTCCCCGTCCCGGGGGTGGATCCGGAAGGACCTCGATGCCGCGGAAACCGCAAGGGGCTATGCGGCGGCAGGAGCATGCGCAGTGTCGGTGCTGACCGAGAGCCGGTTTTTCGGGGGTACGCTGCAGGACCTCCAGGAGGCGAGCGCGGCGTGCGGAGATCTACCCGTTCTCCGGAAAGATTTCGTCCTGGACGAGTACATGGTGGCGGAATCCCGCGCATACGGCGCCGACCTCGTGCTCCTGATCGTCGGCCTGCTCGGAGAAAAGACGGCCGGGATGGTCCGGATGGCCGCAGAGTACGGCCTGGAAGCTCTTGTGGAAGTTCACGATGAGGAAGAGATGGAAGTGGCCGCCGGCTGCGGGGCAACGATCGTCGGCATCAACAACCGGGACCTCTCGTCGCTACGGGTCGACCTGGGCACGGCGGCCCGGCTTCTCCCCCGGGCTCCGTCCGGGGTTGTCAAGGTCGTCGAGAGCGGGATTTCCTCGTACGAGGACGTGAGGAGATACCACGACATGGGGGCGGACGCTTTTCTGGTGGGAGAGGCGATCGTACGGTCCCCGGACGCGGCAGAGACGATCCGAAAGCTCAGGATTGGCGTGTACAATAAAGACCAGGAAAAGGAGCGAATGGAATGGAAACCAAGATCGTCCTGAAGGACTCCGAAATTCCGAAGACGTGGTACAACATCATGGCGGACATGCCCAACCCCCCCGAAGCGGTTCTTCACCCGGGAACCGGCAAACCGATCGGCCCGGACGACCTCGCACCCCTGTTTCCGATGGCCCTCATCGAACAGGAGGTCTCGACCCAGCGCTTCATCCCGATCCCCGACGAAATCCGAAAGATTTATGCTCTCTGGCGGCCGTCCCCCATGTACCGCGCCAAGCGGCTCGAAGAGTCGATCGGAACGCGTTCGCGGATCTATTACAAATACGAGGGAGTCAGCCCCGCGGGAAGCCACAAACCGAACACCTCCATCCCNNCAGGCCTATTACAACAAGATGGCCGGGAGGAAGCGCATCGCCACCGAGACGGGAGCGGGGCAGTGGGGGTCGGCCCTTGCCCTCGGAGCCAGCTTCTTCGGACTTGAGTCCAAGGTCTACATGGTGAAGGTCAGCTACCATCAGAAGCCGTACCGGCGCATGCTGATGGAGGTATTCGGAGCAAAGGTCGTACCATCACCGAGCGAGGACACGCAGTGCGGCAGGCAGATCCTTTCCACCGACCCGGACTCGCCGGGGTCGCTCGGGATCGCGATCAGCGAGGCGGTAGAGGATGCCGCTACCCGGGAGGATACGAGCTATTCGCTGGGCTCGGTGCTGAACCATGTCTGCCTTCACCAGACCGTGGTCGGCCTGGAGTGCGTGGAGCAGATGAAGATCGCCAACGATTACCCGGACGTGGTGATCGGGTGCTGCGGCGGAGGGAGCAACATGGCCGGGATCAGTTTCCCGTTTCTCCGCGACAAGATCGCGGGAAGCAGGAACCCGCGCGTGATCGCCGTGGAACCGGCCTCCTGCCCGACCCTGACCAAGGGGGTGTACGCCTATGACTTCGGCGACACGGCCCGGCTGACGCCGCTCGTGAAGATGTACACGCTCGGCCACGATTTCATCCCGGCGGGGATCCACGCGGGGGGGCTTCGCTACCACGGGGATTCGCCCCTGGTCAGCCAGCTCTGCCACGAGGGGCTGATCGAGGCGCAGGCCTATCATCAGACGGGGGTGTTCCAGAGCGCGCTGGTCTTCGCGCGGTCGGAGGGGATCCTGCCCGCGCCCGAATCGTCACACGCCATCCATTCGGCGATCGTCGAGGCGAAAAGGGCGGACGAGGAAGGAAAGGAGGAGGCGATCCTCTTCAACCTGAGCGGCCACGGGTTTTTCGACCTCGCGGCCTACGACGATTTCCTGGGGGGCAAGCTCGTCGATCACGAGCACCCGGAAACCAAGATCCGGGAGGCTCTCTCCCACCTGCCGAAGGTGGGAGCGTAAGGAGGCGGATGTTCCGGATCAAGGTGTGCGGGGTCACCTCTCCCGAGGACGCCGTCCTGGCGGTCGAGGCAGGCGCGGATGCGGTGGGGATCAATTTCTTTCGCGGATCGCCCCGGTTCGTGCCCCCCTCCCTGGCGCCGCCGATCGTGGAGGCGTTGGGGAAAAGGGCAACCGCTGTAGCCGTCTTCGTCAACGAGACCCCTGAGACGATTGCGGCGGTTTGCGGGGGTCTGGAGATCGGGGTCGTACAGATGTCGGGACACGAGCCGGCGGATCGCCCCGGGAAGATCCGGTATCCGGTGATCAAGGCCGTGCATCTGAAACCCGGCGCCGGCCTCGAGTCGTTTCGGGACTACCCGTGCGAGGCGTTCCTCCTCGACGCGGCGGTCCCCGGAATATACGGCGGCACCGGCCACTCCCTCGACTGGGAGGCCCTCGGGAGAATGATCGGGGGTCCGCTCATCCGTTGCAGGGGGAGCGGATTGGCCGGTCCGGGCAGGCCATGGATGCTTGCCGGGGGACTGACACCGGGGAACGTGGCGGAGGCTATCCGGTCGGCTCGCCCTTTCGGGGTGGACGTGGCATCGGGCGTCGAGGCGGGGCCCGGAAAGAAGGACCCGGGAAAAATGAAGGAGTTCGTGGACCGTGCAAGGGAGGGGTTCGGAATTGCCGGAATCGGCGGGTAAACGGGGACCGGACCGGGCCGGGCACTTCGGCCCTTTCGGGGGCCGGTACGTCGCGGAAACCCTGATGACGGCGCTCACCGATCTGGAAAAAGCATACCGGGAGGCGGTCGGGGACAGACGATTCCGGGAGAGACTCGATGTCATGCTCCGGGAGTACGCCGGCCGCCCCACTCCTCTCTACTTCGCGCAACGCCTCACCGCGAAGGGGAAGGGAGCGAATATATTCCTCAAGCGCGAGGATCTCGCCTTTACGGGGTCCCACAAGATCAACAACACGCTCGGGCAAGGACTTCTGGCGGCACGATTGGGGAAGCGCAGGATGATCGCCGAGACCGGGGCGGGGCAGCACGGCGTCGCCACCGCAACGGTGTGCGCGATGATGGGCATATCCTGCGCGGTCTACATGGGGGAGGAAGATATCCGTCGGCAGGAAATGAACGTCTTTCGGATGCGGCTTCTCGGGGCGGAGGTTCTTCCGGTGCTCTCCGGCAGCAGGACCCTGAAAGATGCCATGAACGAAGCGCTGCGGGACTGGGTCACGAATGTCCGGACCACCCACTACCTCATCGGGTCCACGGCGGGCCCCCACCCCTACCCGATGATGGTCCGGGATTTCCAGTCCGTCATCGGAAAAGAGTGCATTCGGCAATACCGGAAAATCGGGCGTGGCCTTCCTTCGGCCGTAGTGGCCTGCGTGGGGGGAGGGAGCAACGCCATGGGGATCTTCACCCCTTTCCTCGGAAAGAACCATGTAAGACTCGTGGGGGTCGAAGCGGGGGGACTGGGGCTGGCGACGGGAAACCACGGCGCACCCCTTTGCCGTGGCCGCCCGGGCGTCCTGCACGGGAGCAAATCGTTCGTGCTTCAGGATGGAGACGGCCAGATTCGCGAAGCGCACTCGATTTCGGCGGGACTGGACTATCCGGGCGTGGGGCCCGAGCATGCCTTCCTCAAAGCCACCGGAAGGGCTACCTACGTCGCGGTCACAGACCAGGAGGCGCTGCAGGGGTTCGACCTGCTCGCGCGAACCGAAGGGATCCTTCCCGCCCTCGAATCCTCCCATGCGGTCGCATACGGCTTTCGCCTCGCTCGGAAGATGCGAAAGAGCGAGTCGGTCATCATCAATCTTTCCGGAAGGGGAGACAAGGATATCGCCATCGTAGCGGACGCAAGGGGGGCCGACCGTGTCCCGCATTGAGGAGACGTTCACCCGCCTCGGGAACACCGGGGAGAAAGGGCTGGTGGTCTATCTCACCGCCGGAGACCCCAACCCGCGCGACTTTCTTTCCTATCTTCACGGAGCGGCCGATGGGGGCGCGGATGTCCTGGAAGTGGGAATCCCGTTTTCCGACCCGATGGCGGACGGACCGACGATCCAGGCCGCGTGCCGGCGCTCCCTCGCCGGAGGGATGACGACGGAACGCGCGCTCTCCCTTGTGTCGTCTTTCCGGAAGATCCATGACACTCCGGTCGTGATGTTCGGGTACTATAATCCCTTCCTTCAATACGGCGTCCGGGATTTCTGCCGGGATGCCCGTTCCGCCGGCGCGGACGGCGTCCTGGTGGTGGACCTTCCTCCGGAGGAAGCAGGAGAGATGGCGCCGGAGGCAAGCAGATCGGGCTTGGACTGGATCGCCCTCGTATCCCCGACCAGCGACGGGGAACGGATTCGACGAGCAACCTCCATCGGGTCCGGCTTCCTCTATCTGATTTCGGTAACCGGGATCACGGGAGTCCGGAAATCGCTTCCTCCCCGGCTCCTTGGGTGGACGCGGGAGGTGAAGGCGCAGACCAGACTTCCTGTCGCGGTCGGTTTCGGGATTTCCCATCCCGCGATGGCCTGCGCGGCGACATCCCACGCCGACGCCGCCGTCGTGGGGAGCGCCTGCGTCAAGATCGTGGAGCGGCACGGAGCTGCGCGGAAGGGGCCGGATGCCCTCCGACGGTTCGTGCGTTCCCTCAAAAAGGCAATGAGGTGAAGATGCGATGGCGATACGACTGTTCCGGAGAAAGGACGAAGGGGAGAAACGGATCAAGACTCCCGAGGGGATGTGGATCAAGTGCGCTGCCTGTCTCGAGATCATCTACAAGCCCGAGGTCGAGCGGAACCTCAACGTCTGCCCGAAGTGCAACTACCACTTCCGGATACCGGCGCTGGAGAGAATCCGCTCTGTCGTCGATGAGGGAACCTTCCAGGAATTCGGGGAGGATCTCGAATCCGTCGACATGCTCGGCTTCGCGGACACGAAGAAATACCCCGACCGCCTCAAGGAATCGAAGAAGAAGACCGGGCGCAAGGAGGCGGTGATCACGGGAACCGCCCGGATCAACGGGATCGATATCGTCCTCGCCGTGCTCGATTTCGAGTTTCTCGGCGGGTCGATGGGATGCGTGGTGGGGGAGAAGATCGCCATGGCCGGGGAACATGCCCTGGAACGCAAATCCCCGCTGATCATCTTCAGCGCTTCCGGGGGGGCGAGAATGCAGGAGGGGACCCTCTCCCTGATGCAGATGGCGAAAACGAGCGCCGCACTGGCAAGGCTGTCCGACGCGAACATTCCGTTCATCAGCGTGATGACCGACCCCACAACGGGGGGCGTCGCAGCGAGCTTCGCCATGCTGGGAGACGTCATCATCTCGGAGCCCGGCGCCCTCATCGGGTTCGCCGGTCCCCGCGTGATCGAGCAGACGATCAAACAGAAGCTTCCGGAGGGATTCCAGCGAGCCGAGTTCCTCCTGGAACACGGGATGGTGGATATGATCGTCGAGCGGACAAAGCTCAAACCCACGCTGACGCAGATTCTCCGGTTCCTGGAGTCTTCTGCCGGGAAATGAGAGACCCGGTGGGGCTCCGGGGCCCGGAACGGATTCGCCCGGGACTCGAACGCATTCTCGCGGCATTCGAGAGGACAGGGCACCCCGAGCGCACCTTCCGGGCTGTTCATATCGCAGGGACGAACGGGAAGGGGTCGACCGCCTGTTTTACGGACGCAATTCTGCGCCGGTTGGTGGCGGAACCCGTAGGCCTGTACACATCCCCTCACCTTTTGTTTCCGGAGGAGCGTATTCGCGTTGACGGAGAGAAGATCCCTCCCGGGAAGTTTGCGCGATACGCCGCAAAAGCCTCCACGCTGTCCCGGAGCGTCGCCGTCACGGAAGGAGAGCCTCTTTCCTACTTCGAGGAGATGACCTGGATCGCCTGCGACTGGTTTCGCCGGCGGGAAGTATCGCTTGCCGTCATGGAAACGGGCCTCGGAGGGAGATGGGATGCGACGAATCTCTGCATCCCCGTCGTATCGGTCATCACCAATGTCGCACGGGATCACGCGGAATGGCTCGGTCGGTCCCTCAGGGCCATCGCTTCCGAAAAGAGCGGGATTCTCAAAGAAAACACCCCGGCGATCCTTGGAAGACTCGCCTCCTCGCCCCGGAACGTCGTCGTTGCGATGGCGCGGGAAAAAGGGAGCCGGGTGTGGGAAATCGACCGGGATCTTCGCTGGGAGGATTGCCCGGGCGGACGCATATCCTTCTTCCTTCCAGGGGTTTCCCTGACGCGGGTGAAGGTCTCGATGCAAGGGGAGTTCCAGCGCGACAACGCCCTTCTCGGCCTGGGCGCATCATGGATCGTAGCGGAATTCCGGGGCATACCGAGGATCGATTTCGAACGCGCTGCGCGGTCCGCCCTGGGAAAGGCACGATGGCCCGGACGATATGCACCCCTGCCCGGAAAGCGAAACGCCGGAGCCTGGGTCGACGGAGCCCATAACCCGGCTGCCGCGACCGCCCTCGCCCGGGAGTTGGCAAAACGGAGAAACGACGGAAGCGCAAAAAGGATCGTGGCTCTCTGGAGCATGCTCGACGGCAAGGACATCGACGGATTCGTCCGGGCGATCTCCCCGGTCATGGACGGGGTCGTCGTCTACCCCATGGAAGGAGACCGGGCGGCCCCCCTGGCCCTCCTGTCCTCCGCATTGAAAAGGGCGGGGATTCTGCACCGGGAGGCGATAAACTTTCCCGACGGGTGGGAGATCGCGAGGAGATGGGCAGGGAACGACGGGATGACCATCGTCTGCGGTTCGCTGATGGCGGCAGCGGATGCCTACCGATTCCGCGGGGGAAGGGTCGCGTGATCTTCCGGAAAGGGAACATGACGGCATTTTTCCGGTGTGTCATGGTGTCTGCCGCCATCTTCTGGGCAGGGCAGACAGCATATGCCGAGAGCGAGGGAATCCTTCCGGATATTGCGCCGACGCTCGCGCAAGGACTTCTCCCGGGAATTCCCATGATTCTTGACGCAGACCGGATATCGTATGACGAGGAAACCGGAGTCGCTCTTGCCGAAGGAAACGTGGAAGTAGGTTTCGGGGCCCAGAAGATCAGGGCGGAACGGATCCGCTACGACACGAGATCGGGAGAGGCGGAGTTCATCGGGCACGTCCATTACGAGCAGAACGGGGACGAGTTCTCCTTCGAACGGATCGTCCTGAACATCAGGACCGAACTCGGCGCCCTGTACAACGGGAGGATACGGATCAGCTCGAACAACTACCAGATATCCAGCGACCGGATGGAGAAAATCGGACCGCGGTCCTTGTCGATCCGGAAGGGGGAGATTACCACCTGTCCGTGCGACCCCGAGCCGGACTGGAAATTCGGAGTCAGAAAGGCGACGGTGGAGCTCGACGGCTATGCGGTCGGACGGGACGTGACGTTCCGCATCCGGGGCGTTCCCGTTCTCTGGTTTCCTTGGGCCGCTTTTCCCGTCAAGCTCACGAGGCAGAGCGGATTTCTCCTCCCGGGGTTTTCGCACAGCGATTCGAAGGGATATTCCCTCCTGCTGCCGTATTACTGGGCCATCAACCGGTGGAGCGATGCAACGTTCACCCTGGAGACCATGACGCGGAGGGGACCCCGGCCGGAGGCGGAGTACCGCTACGTGCTCAACAACGCTTCGGAGGGAGCCATCAGGGCTACCCTTTTCCACGACCGGGACCTGGAGGAGATGCGATACCGGTTCTATGGGGAAAACAGGTTCCGGGTCTCGGAGCACTGGTCATCGAACGCCGGATGGGACATCGTCTCCGATGACCAGTATTACGTCGACCTCGTGGACGAAGAACTCCTGAGAACGGCCCGGCATGTCCCNNTCGCGCGGATTCACCGCATGGAAGGGATCAGGCGATTCGCATGCCCTTGCCGTGGACTGGGTGGAAGATCTCCAGGGGACTCCCGACGACAATACCGTCCAGAGGCTTCCCGAATACACGGGCACGATTCTCCCCCGTCCACTGGGAAGGACAGGTCTTACCGCAGGGGGCGAACTGCAGGCCACGTATCTTTACCGCCGCGCCGGTGACCGGGAGGTCCGGGGCAGGGGAGACGCCGGACTTTCCCGTTCCTTCACCCTCTTTCCGTCGGTCGTCTTTACTCCGTATCTGTCCCTGGATTTTCTGGGGGAGGCCCCCACATCGGACGAGACCGCTGCGCGTTCCAGCGGACGCTTCGTGCCCTATGGGGGAGGAGACCTGGAAATGCTCCTCCGCCGGGGATTCCCGGGAGCGGGGGAAGGCCGCCTCGTCCATATCGTCAACCCCGTTGCGGGCTTCCGTTTCGTGCCGGATGTCGACCAGAGCAATATTCCCGTCTATGACATGTGGGACCGGGTCAGGCCGCAGCAGCAAGTCCTCCTTTCCCTCTACCAGCGACTGCTGCGCGTCGGCAAGGGAGGTCTATCGGAGCTCGCATTCCTTGAGCTTACCTGGGGCATCGAGTCCGGGGAACAACCCATGACCCAATCCCCGTACGTGGATCCCCTTTCTCCCTACGTTCGGAACCTCCGGGCCCAGATCGAGACGGCCGCCGGCCGGCCGCAGCAGAAGGATGCTCGTTCCTCGGACATCTTCGCGCTGTTTTACGTCGTGCCGGCGGTCCACTGGAGGGTTTCGGGGGAGGCCCTGATCGATCCCGGAAATGGCTCGTTCACCACCGCCTCGGCGTCGGGTGAGTGGAGAAAGGATGAATGGAACCGCGCGGCTCTCGGGTACCGGGCCACCCGAGACCTGTCGGAAGACGTGTTTGGTCTTTTCCACTTCCGCGTCTTTCGGTCTCTGGGACTGGAGACGTCGGCCAGCTATTCCCTGAGGAATCAGGAATTGACCGACGGGGCGGTGAAGTTCACGATTTTCCCGAGAAGCGAATGCTGGGGCCTGGGGATCGAAGTAAAAAAAGAGACAAGGCCCGATCAGACCAGTTTCCGGCTTACCTTCAGTCTCGGCGGAATCGGGACGATCGGGATGTAGGGCGGCACGCAGATGACGATACGGGATCACACCAGACGGACGGGAAGGATGCTGATCACAGGAGCAAACGGCCTGCTCGGGAAGGATATAACCTTATATTTTTCAGGGAGATATGAAATCCTGCCCACGGACCTGCAGGAATGCGACGTGACCAGCCCCAGGGAGTGCATGCGTGCTATCGGGGATTATTCCCCCGATGTGGTTGTCCATTGCGCCGCCTACACGGCCGTGGACCGGGCGGAGCGGGAGGAGGNNATCCGCACGCAGTGGCTGTTCGGGCCCTACGGACGGAATTTCGCCTCTTCCATTCTCGAACGCGCGGAAAGGGGGGAGGAGCTGAGGGTGGTATCCGACCAGAAGGGATCCCCGACGTTTACCCGGGATCTCGCCGACGCGGTCGGGCGCCTGCTGGCAGCCGGCGCCCGCGGCGTTTTTCATTTTTCGAACGAGGAGGAGACGACGTTCCTCGATTACGCGACGTTCCTTCTCGCGCATGGCGCAAAGGGAGAGTCGCGACTGTCTCCCCTTTCCACATCGGATCTCCCCCGGGACGTGTACCCCGCGTCCCGCCCGCTCTACGCCGTGCTCAGCAAGGAAAAGTACCGGAAAATATCAGGGGTCGCCCCGAGGCGGTGGCAGGATGCCGTCCTCGATTACCTGGGGGGCAGGGACGGAAAGGACAGAGCGTAGGGAAAAACGCAACGGGCCGCAGGCCACACGGTCCGGCTCCGGAGAAGGAGGGTTTCGTGAACATTCTCATGACAGGGGGGGCAGGCTTCATCGGATCGAACATCGCCGACGCCTACGTGGAAGCCGGACACGATGTTCTCGTCATCGACGACCTCTCGTCGGGGAAGAGGGACAATGCCCCGGCCGCCGCCCGGTTCGTCCTCTGCGACATCGACTCGGAAACGGCGGTGGAGGCGATCCGGACCTTTCGTCCCGAGGTCGTCAACCACCACGCTGCCCAGATCAATGTGCGGGCTTCCGTCGCGGATCCGAGATTCGACGCGCAGGTGAATATTCTCGGGACGATCCGTCTCCTGGAGGCGTGCAGGCAGAATGGCGTGCGCAAGTTCCTCTTCGCCTCCTCGGGAGGGGCAGGGTACGGGGAACAGGTGAGATTTCCCGCCGACGAGAATCACCCTACCTGGCCCGTGAGCCCTTACGGAGCGGCGAAGATTGCCGCGGAGCTCTACCTGAACTTCTACCGGGTTCAGTACGGGCTGGACTACACCGCCCTGCGGTACTCGAACGTCTACGGACCGAGGCAGGACCCGCACGGCGAGGCGGGGGTCGTCGCCATCTTCTGCGAACGGTTCCTGAAAGGGCAGACGGCGATCGTGAACGGGGACGGGGAGCAGACGCGGGATTACGTCTACGTGGGCGACGTCGTCCGGGCGAACATCGCCGCGCTCGAGAAGGGAGGCGGGCGCTCCATCAACATCGGCACCGGGATCGAGACGAGCGTGAATACGATTTTCCGCACCCTGCGCGACCTCTCGGGAAGTTCCCAGGAGGAGATACACGGCCCCCCGATGCAGGGGGAGCAGCACAGGTCATGCCTGGAAAACCTTCTGGCATTGGAGGAACTCGGGTGGTATCCTGAAATTTCTTTGGAGGAAGGACTCGCCCGTACGCTTTCTTTCTTCCGGGAAAAGATCCGATCTTCCGGCTCGTGGTAAGGATGCGCACAGAACACATCCGCAATTTTTCCATTATTGCCCATATCGACCACGGGAAATCGACCCTCGCGGACAGGATGATGGAGGTCACGGGAACGCTCACGAGTCGGGAGAGGGTGGACCAGTTCCTCGACAAGATGGATATCGAACGGGAACGGGGAATCACCATCAAGGCGCAGACNNACCCTCGCCAACGTGTACATGGCGCTGGACCAGAACCTGGAAATTATCACGGTGCTCAACAAGATCGATCTTCCCAACGCGGAGCCGGAGCTCGTCCGGCGGGAGATCGAGGACGTGATCGGGCTCGACACCGCGGATCTCCTCGCGGTCAGCGCCAAGCTGGGGACCGGGGTGGAAGATATCCTCGAGGCCGTGGTGCGGCGCGTTCCTCCCCCCTCCGGGGACGCGAAGGCCCCCGCAAAGGGGCTGATCATCGATTCCTGGTTCGACAACTACCAAGGGGTGGTCATCCTGGCCCGGATGTTCGACGGGATGCTTCTTCCCGGACAGAAGATCGCCCTCCTGTCCACCGGAAGGACGTTCGAAATCCAGAAAGTCGGCGTCTTCTCCCCGCACCCGAAGGGGGTGGACTTTCTGGGGCCGGGCGAGGTCGGGTTCGTGATCGCCAACATCAAGGACGTCATGGAAACGAAAGTGGGGGATACGATCACCGACGCGAAGCGTCCCGCGCTGGTTCCCCTGCCCGGATTCAAGGTGATCCGTCCGATGGTGTTCGCGGGACTGTACCCTGTCCTTTCGGACCATTATGGACAGCTGCGCACCGCAATCGACAAGCTTCGCCTGAACGACTCCTCGTTCACCGCCGAGCCGGAAACCTCCGTCGCTCTCGGGTTCGGATTCCGCTGCGGATTCCTCGGCCTTCTTCACATGGAGATCGTCCAGGAACGCCTGGAGCGGGAATACGGGCTCGAGCTCATCACGACCGCTCCGACCGTAGGGTACCGTGCCGTCCAGCGGGACGGAAGCGTGGTGGAAGTGGACAGCCCGGCAAGGCTTCCCGAGCCCCTCGCGCTCGACCATATCGAGGAGCCCGTCATCCTCGCCACCATCCATCTGCCGTCGGAGCACCTGGGAGCGGTCATCAAGCTCTGCGAAGAGCGGAGGGGGATCCAGAGGCAGATGAAGTTCCTCTCGTCGAACCGCGTCATCCTCGAGTACGAATTGCCCCTCAACGAAATCGTCCTCGATTTCTACGACAAGCTGAAAACCTCCTCGCGCGGGTACGCATCCATGGATTACGAACTGCTCGAGTTCCGCCCTTCCGATCTGGTGAAACTCGACATCCTGATCAACGGGGAGAAAGTCGACGCTCTCTCGCTCATCGTCCACCGCGACCAGGCATATTACAAGGGACGGGACGTGGCAGAGCGTCTCCGGAAGCTCATTCCCCGGCAGCTTTTCGAAGTGGTCATCCAGGCCTCCATCGGGTCGAAGGTGATCGCGCGGGAATCCGTGAGGGCCATCAGCAAGAACGTCATCGCGAAATGTTACGGAGGGGATGTCACCCGGAAGAGAAAGCTGCTGGAGAAACAGAAAGAGGGGAAGAAGAGGATGAAGCAGGTGGGCACCGTGGAGATCCCCCAGGAGGCCTTCCTCTCCATTTTGAAGGTAAAGGACTGATGGGAAGGAGAGAACACAGGGGCGCCGGCCCGGACGGACCGTCGGGCTCCTCCGCCCGGGGAGACCGTTCCCCCGGGGCGGCGGGAGAAGAGATGCGGCAAAAAGGGAAGCTGCGCGAGTACGTCGAGGCGTTCGCCGTTGCGCTTCTGATCGCCCTCCTGGTGCGGACCTTCGTCATCCAGGCATTCAAGATTCCGTCAGGATCGATGGAGAACACACTGCTCGTCGGCGATCACATCTTCGTGAACAAGTTTCTTTACGGGTACCACGTCCCGTATACGAAGGGGCGGATCCTCGCGTTTCACACACCGGAACGCGGGGACATCATCGTATTCGTATTTCCCGAGGATCCCAGCAAGGATTTCATCAAGCGCGTCGTCGCCATCCCGGGGGACACGGTGGAGATCCGGGACAAGGTGGTCATACTCAACGGGGAGCCTCTCCGGGAGGGGTACACGCGGTTCGCCGACGGGAAGATGACCGACGGGTTCGTGCGCAGCAGGGACAACATGCCGCCGGTAAAGGTTCCGGCCGGGGAATATTTCGTCATGGGAGACAACCGAGACCGATCCTACGATTCCCGGTTCTGGGGCTTCGTCGACGAGGATGCGGTCATCGGAAAAGCCATGTTCATCTACTTCTCCCTGGACTGGGGGATCGATCTGCAGTGGTACCAGCTCTGGCGATACCCGGAGCTCGTCCGATGGGAACGGATCGGAGACATGCTGCGCTAGGAGGTCTCCATTCCTGTTGACGAAGCGGACCGCAGACGGTATCATTCCATCATCCCTTTTAAGCTAACCCCGTGAGGTTAGCAAAGGATGAACATGGGTCCAAGAATTGGTCGATATCACCTCCCCGTTTGAACGGGGGGGTTTTTTTTTGTCCGCCATAAACCGCCACAGGGAGCGAAGAGGGCAGGAGAGATGAAAAAAAGCGGAAGAAAACTGATTCTGGACGGGAAGGGAATGGACCGGGTTCTCTCCCGCCTGACCCACGAGATCCTCGAGAAGAACAGAGGGGCCGAGGAGATCGCCCTCGTCGGGATCTGCTCCGGGGGTGTTCCGCTGTCCCGGGTCATCCAGGGCAAGATCCGGTCGATCGAAGGGGTCGACGTGCAGGCCGGGTATGTGGACATCACCCTCTATCGGGACGACCTTTCCCGGGCCGGATACCAGCCCAGGCTCAAGAGAACGGAGATCCCCTTCTCGATCGACGACAAGAAAGTCATTCTCGTGGACGACGTCCTGTTCACGGGAAGGACCATCCGGGCAGCGATGGACGCGCTGATCGACTTCGGACGTCCCAAGAACATCCAGCTCGCCGTCCTGATCGATCGGGGCCACCGCGAACTGCCCATCCGAGCCGACTACGTGGGGCGGAACGTCCCCACGGCGCGCTCCGAAACCGTCGAGGTCGTCGTCGAGGGGGAGATGGAGGGGTGGAACGTCTTTCTCCGGGAAATCCCCCCAGGAAAGGGGGAGTAGACACCATGGAGTGGCGACGGAAACACGTCCTCGGGCTGGCGGATTTCAGCACGGAGGAGATCGAGTTCGTCATCGATACCGCCCGGTCGATGGAGGACGTGCTGACGAGGGACATCAAGAAGGTGCCCGCACTCCGGGGAAAGACGGTCGTCAACCTGTTCTTCGAGGCGAGCACCCGGACCCGGACTTCCTTCGAGATCGCGGGGAAGCGTCTTTCGGCGGACATGGTGAATTTCAGCTCCGCGGTGTCGAGCGTCGAGAAAGGGGAGACCCTCCTGGACACGGCGAGGAATATCGATTCGATGAAGCCGAGCATCATCGTAATCCGACATCCGGCGTCCGGAGCGGCCCACTTTCTTTCCCGATACGTCTCGTGTTCGGTCATCAACGCGGGGGATGGCTCCAACGAGCATCCGACGCAGGGCCTCCTGGACCTGTACTCCGTGCTTAAGGCAAAAGATAAGGTAAAAGGGCTTAAGATAACGATAATCGGAGATATACTGCATAGCAGGGTCGTGCGCTCCAGTCTGCATTCCTTCGGCCGGATGGGAGCGGACCTGTGGCTTTGTGGACCGGCTTCTCTGGTCCCGAGAGAGATGGGGAGATCAGGGGCAACCATCACGTACGACATCCGGGAGGCGGTACGGGACGCCGATGTCGTGATGATGCTGAGGATTCAGCTCGAAAGACAGAAAACAGCCTTTTTCCCTTCATTGAGGGAGTATGCGCGAAAGTACGGACTGAACTCCGAGATTTTCTCCCTTGCCAAAAAGGACGCGGTGATCATGCATCCGGGTCCGATTAATCGTGGGGTGGAACTGTCCGATGAGCTGGCAGACAGCGCGCATTCGATCATCCTGAACCAGGTGGAGTCCGGCGTCGCCATCCGAATGGCGCTGCTTTACCTTCTCGCGGGGGGGCACAATGCTGCTCATTAAGGAAGGACGAGTGATCGATCCCGAATCGGGAAGGGATGAATGGGGGAGCATCGTGGTTGCGGACGGAAAGGTAGCGGATTTCCTTCCCAACGGGGAAGCTCCCAAGAGGTTTGACGGCACGGTGATCGACGCGGCCGGGAAATGGGTTCTCCCGGGCCTGATCGACATGCACGTCCACCTTCGCGATCCCGGATTCGAGTGGAAAGAGGACATCCGGACGGGAACGGCCGCGGCCGCCTCGGGGGGGTTCGCCTCCGTCGTCTGCATGGCGAACACCAACCCGGTGAACGACCATCCGGAAGTGACGCGGTACATCCGGGAGAAGGCGGCGTCCCAGGGGACGGCAAACGTATTCCCCGTGGCGGCTGTCACGCGCGGGCTGGAAGGGAAAGAGATGACGGACTTCGCGGAGCTCCAGGAAGCGGGGGCCGTCGCATTCTCGGACGACGGACGGCCGGTGCGCAGCGCACTGATCCTCAGGCGTGCCCTCGAATACGCCAAGGCGTTCGATCTTCTTCTCATGGAACACGCCGAGGACCACGAGTTGTCCGAGGGGGGGGCCGCGAACGAGGGGTGGACCGCCCACCGTCTCGGGATTCCCCCCATCCCTTCCGCGGCCGAGGAGATCGCCATCGCGCGGGACATTCTCCTCGCGCGTTTCACGGGCGGGCGCATCCACATCCAGCATATCAGCACGAAAATGGGGGTCGACCTCCTTCGGATGGGAAAAAGGGCAGGGGTCCGCGTGACAGGCGAAACCGCGCCGCATTACTTCACACTCACCGATGCCGCGATCGAAGGATACAACACCCATGCGAAAATGAACCCTCCGCTCCGGGGGGAAGAGGACAGGATGGCGATCCTCGAGGGGATCGTCGACGGAACGATCGACGTCATCGCGAGCGACCATGCCCCGCACGATGAATACACGAAGCGGTGCGAATTCATCGCGGCGTCCAATGGGATCATCGGACTCGAGACCGCGCTTCCCCTGTCGATGGGGCTTCTCGCCGGGGGGAAGGTGACGCCGGCGCGGCTCGTGGAGCTCATGAGCGCGGCTCCCGCCCGCATCCTCGGGCTCAAGGAGAAAGGATCTCTCCGAAAGGGAGCGGACGCCGACATTACCATCGTGGATCCGGAGACGGAATGGGAATTCGGGGAGTCCGACGTCCGTTCGAAATCGCGCAACACCCCGTTCTTCGGCTGGAAGATGAGGGGGCGGGCAGTCGCCGTCCTCTGCCATGGACGGATCACACACTCCCTTCTCAAGGGGATCGCTCCCGTTGCCTGAGAGGAAAGCGACCCTCGCGCTGGCCGACGGAACCGTATACCGCGGAACCTCGTTCGGGCACATCGGCGAGAGTGGCGGGGAGGTCGTCTTCAACACCGGCATGACCGGATACCAGGAGGTGCTCACGGACCCATCCTACAAGGGGCAGATGGTGACCATGACCTATCCCGAGATCGGGAACACCGGGATCAACCCGGAAGACGCGGAGTCCACACGCCCCTGGGTGGAAGGGTTCATCGTGCGGGAGGCATGGCACCTGCCATCGAACTGGCGTTACGTGGAGTCCCTCGACGGATACCTCCGCCGATACCACATCTGCGGGATATCGGGCATCGACACCCGTTCCCTGACGAGACGTCTTCGCGATGGCGGCTCGCAGATGGGCATCATCTCCTCCGTCGACGTCGATGAAAAACGCCTCGTGCAAAAAGCGAAGGATCTCCCGTCGATCGTCGGTCGCGACCTCGTGCGGGAAGTCACCTCGCACCGGGAAACCCGCTGGGTAACCGGCGACTGGGACCTGGAAAAAGGGTACCTCCCCGCCGCCGAGTACCGCTCCCGGTTCGGCGCCTTTCCGAAGGTGATCGCGATCGACTACGGGATCAAGCAGAACATCCTGCGGATGCTCGTATCCCATGGGATGGAGGTGACCCTGGTTCCCTCGGAAACCTCCGCCTCCGCGATCCTGGCGCGGCAACCCGACGGCGTCTTCCTTTCCAACGGCCCCGGAGATCCCGAAGGCGTCCCGTACGCCATGAACACCGTCCGGGAGCTCCTGGGGAAGGTGCCGATATTCGGGATCTGCCTCGGGCATCAGATCATGGGCCTCGCCCTCGGAGGAACGACGTTCAAGCTGAAGTACGGGCACCACGGGTGCAACCAGCCGGTCATGGACCTTGCCACCGGCAAGGTGGAAATCACGAGCCAGAACCANNGCTTCCCCCGGCCCCCACGACTCCCGCTCCCTGTTCACGCGGTTTTATCGGATTCTCACCGGGGGAGAGGAACAGTAATTGGTCCTCCAGGAGATCTAGTGCCGAAACGAACCGACCTCCGGAAAATCATGCTCATCGGCTCCGGTCCCATCATCATCGGNNGCCGACCGCACCTACATCGAGCCGATCACGCCGGACATGGTGGCGAAGATCATCGCCCGGGAGCGGCCCGATGCTCTTCTTCCCACGATCGGAGGGCAGACGGGACTCAACATCGCCGTATCTCTGCACGAGATGGGAGTCCTTCAGAAGTATGCCGTGGAGCTCATCGGGGCAAACTTCGATGCCATCCAGAAAGCCGAGGACCGGGACCGGTTCCGGAAAGCGATGGAAACACTGGGGCTCGTCGTCCCGCGTTCCGGCTACATCCGGTCCCCGGACGAGGCGCTCCAGGTGATCCCGGAGATCGGGTACCCGGCCATCATCCGGCCCTCCTTCACCCTCGGGGGGACGGGCGCAGGGATCGCCTACAACCGGGAAGAGTACGAGAACGCCGTACGGTGGGCCCTGGACGCCTCCCCGAAACGGACCGTCCTCATCGAGCAGTCGGTCATCGGATGGAAAGAGTTCGAACTCGAGGTGATGAGGGACCTGAAGGATAACGTGGTGATCGTCTGCTCGATCGAAAATCTCGACCCGATGGGGGTCCACACCGGCGATTCGATCACCGTCGCCCCGGCGCAG
>DOTC01000080.1 GCA_003513855.1 Deltaproteobacteria bacterium
TCCTCCCCGTAGTAGTCGACGACGCGGGGGTCTTTCGCCTTGCCGTTCTCGGTCACGAAGAGATCCAGGAAGGCGTTCGTGAAGGCGAGCTGAACCTGGTAGAGGCGCTGGTCCAGGAGCTGCCGAGTGGGTGTAGCCGGCGCGTAGAGGAGGGTGACCATCTTCGAGCCCCCCTCGTAGATGTCCTTGTTCTTGAAGTGCTGCGTGTGGGCGAGAACGTAGACTTCCCGGAACAGGGTGTTTCCTGCGGTGACCACGTCGTCCCACGTCCGGGTGACGACGGTCCGCCATCCGCCCCGGGCGATGTCGGAGAAGCCGACGTGGAACCCCAGGGCGTTGCGGGTGAAGAAGAAGGTGATCCGGAAGGGGCGTTCCGGCGGGAGGTCGGAGGTGAACTCCTCGCCGAGATCGTCGAGGTACCGGGGATCGAGCCGGAAGGCGAGGGCGTGCTTCTCCGCCACGAAGGCGTTCGTCTTGAGCGTGCGCCGGATCATGGCCAGGGTGGTGCGGTAGACCGTGCGCCGGAAGTCGTCCAGGAGCCGGTGCCCCGTGTTGTACTCCTCGATCTCCCGCTCCGCCTCCTCCAGGGCCAGGCGGTACGCCTCCTCCCTCCCCTCGACTCCCGGGGCGAACCGGGTTTCGAAGAGGCGGACCAGGCGCAGCGCCATCTCCGGATTGGAAGAGAAGGCCCAGTGGACCTCGTCGTAGGCGTAGTGATCCGGCTCGACGTGGGCCAGCGTGGAATGGCTGAAGGCGATGAAGGCGTTGATGAGGGACGCCTCGTTCCCCGTCATCCGCCGCGGGACGACGAATTCCCTGTAAGTGGGGGAGGCGTTGGAGAGGATCAGGGTGTTGAACAGCTCCTCCTGGAGCTGCCGGACCCGCTCCTCACCCGGCGCGAGGACCTTCTCGTCCCTTCGCCGCACGTAGAACGTCCCCAGGAACCAGGGCTGGATCCCGGTGCTGACGGTGAGTGTGTATGCCCGGCGCACTCCCAGCCCGAGCCGGTTGAAGACTTCCATGATCTGGGCGAGGAACCCCCGCTCGGGCGGATTCGACACGGCCAGGAGAATGCGGCTCTCCCGCCGCTCCCCGGGCGCTTCGGCCTCCTGGAGACGGCCGAACACTCCCCCGTGGGCCCTTCCCATGTGGAGAAGCCAGACGATCCGGGCCACCCGGCCGGGGGGGGAAAGGCGCAGGTAGGAAGGGTTGTTCTTCCAGAGGATCTCCAGGAGCCACCCCTGGAGATTCGGCGGGACCTCCGGATACTCCTTTCGAACCGCCGCAAGGACCCGTCGCCGGATCGCCTCCGGGAGGGGGGGGCCGTCCCCCGCCAGGATCTCCTGTTCCATCTTCCGGTCCATCTCGTATCTCTGCACTTCGAGGAAGAGGCCGGTCCCCGGGACGGGGGCGTAGGAGTGGGACATCTCCGAGTAGGAGATCTCCCGCTCCGTGATCCGGCGGATCGTCTCATAGAGGGACCCGGGGACGTCGAGGCGGGCCACGATGAGCGCCTTTTCCCGCTCCGCGAGGAGGAGGAACCGGTTCTCCCGGAGGCTCTCGAGCTCCCGGCACAGCGTGCCCAGAGCCCCCGGCTCCCCGCGCATCGTTTCGAAAAAGATCGGGGGCATGTTGGTCTCGAGCCAGCCAAGGTTCTCCCTCGCGCGGCGTTCCGAGCCTGCCAGGAGATTTTTCACCTCCCTGTGCAGCGACCCTTTTCGGCTTGTTTCCATGCCCTTCCTCCTTTGCCGTTTCCGGTCAATCCCTTCGTCCGGAGGCCCGGATGCACGCGACCGTCTGGCGGGCGATCTCCCGCTCCTCGTCGGTCTTCACCACGAGGACGCACACCCGGGAGTCCGGTCGGGAGATCCGGCTTGCGTCCCCGCTGACGGATTCGTTCGCCCTTTCGTCGAAGGCAATCCCCAACTCCTCGAGCCCCTCGCACGCCATCTTACGGACCGGCGCCGCGTTCTCCCCGATCCCCCCCGTGAAGACGACGGCGTCGGCGCGGCCGAGGACGGCGAGGTAGGCCCCGATGTATTTGCGGATTCGATAGCAGTAGATCTCCAGGGCGAGAGCGGCTTCTTCGCGGCCCTCACCCTCCATGCGCAGGATCTCCCGCATGTCGTTCGTCCCGGCGAACCCCGCAAGGCCGCTCTCCCGGTTGATCAGCGTGTCCACCTCCGCCGGGGTCATCTCCCCCCTGTCGGCGAGAAGGAGAGGGATCGAGGGGTCGAGGTCCCCGCATCTCGTCCCCATCATCAGTCCCTCGACGGGTGTCAATCCCATCGACGTGTCGACGCTTCTGCCCCCCCGGATCGCCGCCGCGCTGGCGCCGTTTCCCAGGTGGAGGGTGATCAGGTTCGTCGAGGCAAGAGGACGCCCCAGATGCTCGGCCGCCCGGTGCGCCACGTACTGGTGGGAGGTGCCGTGGAACCCGTACCGCCGGATCCTCTGGTCCCTGTAGAACCGGTACGGCAGGGCGTACAGGAACGCCCGGGGGGGGAGGGTCTGGTGAAAGGCGGTGTCGAAGACGGCGACCTGCGGGGTCCCGGGGCATAGGGCCATCGCCTCCTCGATCCCGGCCAGGTTGGCCGG
>DOTC01000186.1 GCA_003513855.1 Deltaproteobacteria bacterium
GGGCTCATCACGATCAAGGACATCCTGAAAATCAAGAAATACCCGATGGCCTGCAAGGACGGGAAGGGGAGGCTGCGCGTCGGAGCGGCCGTCGGCGTCGGATCCGGCTGGGAGAAACGGATGGACATGATTCTGAAGGCCGGTGCGGATGTCGTCTGCGTCGACACGGCCCACGGCCACTCCCGCGACGTGACCGACGCCGTCCGGTCGATCCGGAGCAATTTCCGGGATGTCCAGCTCATCGCCGGGAACGTGGCGACCGGAGAAGGAGCAGAAGCGCTCATCAAGGCCGGGGTCGACTGCGTGAAGGTGGGGGTGGGTCCGGGGTCGATCTGCACCACCCGGGTGATCGCAGGGGTAGGCGTTCCCCAGATGTCCGCGATCATGAAGTGCGCCGCCGTGGCGTCCAAGAAGAGAGTTCCCCTGATCGCGGACGGCGGGGTCAAGTTTTCCGGAGACATCACCAAAGCCATTGCGGCGGGGGCCTCGACGGTGATGATCGGTTCCGTGTTCGCAGGGACGGACGAGAGCCCGGGGGAGATCGTTCTTTTCCAGGGAAGATCGTACAAGGTGTACCGCGGGATGGGATCCCTCGAGGCGATGAAAAAGGGGAGCAAGGACCGCTATTTCCAGACCCACGTCGAATCCGAGGCGAAGCTCGTGCCGGAGGGGATCGAGGGGCGGGTCCCCTACCGGGGGCCGCTCTCCGTCATGATCTTCCAGCTCGTCGGGGGCCTGAAATCCGGAATGGGGTACGTAGGGGCCAGGGATATCGCGGACCTTCAGAAGCGTGCGAAATTCATGCGGAGCACGGCGGCGGGGCTCAAGGAGAGCCACGTCCACGACGTCATCATCACGAAGGAAGCTCCGAACTACCGTCTGGAGTAGGGCATTGAACGAGAAGGTGCTGATCCTCGATTACGGCTCGCAGTACACGATGCTCATCGCCCGGCGCGTCCGGGAGCTGAAGGTGTACTGCGAAATCCACCCCTGCAATGTCGGCATGGAAATCGTCCGGGATTTTCGTCCGAACGGCATCATCCTCTCCGGCGGGCCCGCCAGCGTCTACGGGGAGAGCGCCCCCCGGATGCCGGCGGAAATCCTGGCGATGGGCGTGCCGGTTCTCGGAATCTGCTACGGGATGCAGCTCATCGCCGACCTCATGGGGGGGAAAGTAGCGAAGGCCGTGGATCGGGAATACGGATTCGCCAACATCCGGGGACAGTGGGGAGACCCCCTGTTCCTCGGGATCGAGGAGTTCCGGCACAACAGGACGATTCAGGTGTGGATGAGCCACGGGGACCGCATCGAGGAGCTTCCGAAAGGATTCGTCTCGATCGCCCATTCGGAAAATTCCCCTGTCGCGGCGATGACGGACGAAGCCCGGCGCGTTTACGGCGTCCAGTTCCACCCCGAAGTGGCCCACACCCCCAAGGGAAAGGAGATCCTGGCCAATTTCCTGTTCCGCATCTGCGGCCTGTCTCCCCTGTGGACGATGCAATCCTTCATCGAGGTGAGCATTGGCAAGATCCGCGAAATGGTGGGAAACGAAAAGGTGGTGCTCGGCCTCTCCGGGGGCGTGGACTCCTCCGTTGCGGCGGTTCTGCTGCACCGGGCCCTCGGCGACCAGTTGACCTGTATTTTCGTGAACAACGGGCTGCTCAGGAAGGACGAGGCCGAGGAGGTCCTGCACACCTTTCGCGAGGGGATCGGGCTCCGCCTGGAGTTCGTCGACGCGTCGGAGAGATTTCTTCGCGCGCTCGATGGCATCTCCGACCCGGAGAGGAAGCGGAAGGTGATCGGCGAGGAGTTCATCCGGGTGTTCGAGGAGGCGGCGGGGAAGATCCCCGGGGTACGGTTTCTGGGGCAGGGGACCCTGTACCCCGATGTGATCGAAAGCATCTCGTTCAAGGGGCCGTCGGCAACCATCAAGTCCCACCACAATGTCGGAGGCCTTCCCGAGAAGATGCATCTGAGGCTCGTGGAGCCGCTTCGCGAGCTTTTCAAGGACGAGGTGCGGGAGCTTGGCCGCGAGCTCTCCGTCCCCGAACACATTCTCGAGCGGCAGCCGTTCCCCGGGCCGGGGCTGGCGGTGCGGATCATCGGTCCGGTGACGGAGGAGCGGATCCGCATGTTGCAGGAGGCGGACGCCATCGTTCTGGAGGAGGTCAGAAACGCCGGCCTCTACGAGTCGATCTGGCAGTCCTTCGCCGTGCTCCTCCCGATCAAGACGGTGGGCGTCATGGGGGATGAAAGGACGTACGAGAACGTGGCGGCGGTTCGTGCGGTGCACAGCCAGGACGGGATGACTGCCGACTGGGTCCGCCTCCCGTACGATCTGCTCCAGCGGATCTCCACGCGGATGATCAACGAGGTCAAGGGGATCAACCGTGTCGTGTACGACATCTCCTCGAAGCCTCCAAGCACGATAGAATGGGAGTAGAACCGGGGGGAAGACCGGAACCGGCCGCTCCAGGGGGGTCCCGTTGAAAGAGTTCGTCCACCTGCATCTGCATTCCCAGTACAGCCTCCTGGACGGGGCGATCAAGATCGATGACCTCGTTCGCAAGGTTGCCGGGATGGGAATGCCCGCCGTGGCCCTGACCGATCACGGGGGGATGATCGGCACGGTGGATTTCTACGAGAAGGCGATCCGGGAGGGGATCAAGCCCATTATCGGGACAGAGATCTACGTGACTCCCGGCTCCCACCGTGACCGCAAGGCCTCGCCCGGGGAAGAACGGTCCCATCACCTGATCCTGCTGGCCGAATCGGACGAGGGATACCGGAACCTCATCCGGCTGGTGTCCCGTGCCCACGTGGATGGTTTCTACTACAGGCCCCGCGTCGACAAGGAGATCCTTCGCGAGCATTCGAAGGGGATCATCGCGACCTCCGCGTGCCTGCAGGGGGAGATCCCGGTTCTGCTCGCCCTGGAGGGAAAGGATCGGGCGGCGGAAGCCGTCGAGGAGTACCGGGAGATCTACCCGGACGGCCGGTTCTTCCTGGAGATCCAGGACAACGGGCTGCCCGCCCAGAACCGCGCGAACCCGGCGATCATCGAACTCGCGCGAAGGACGGGAACCGGGCTTGTGGCGACGAACGATTGCCACTATCTCGAGCGAAAGGATGCCCGGGTACACGACATTCTCCTCTGCCTGCAGACGGGAAAGGTCATCAGTGCCACGGACAGGATGCGGTTCGAGACCGACCAGTTCTACCTGAAGGCGCCTGAGGAGTTCGAGCGTGCCTTCGGGCACGTTGCCCCGGATGCCCTGAGAAACACCCTCGCGATCGCGGAACGCTGTGACGTGACGCTCGATCTCGGAAACAACAAGATCCCTGAGTTCCAGGTGCCCGAGGGGATGACCTCGGAGCAGTATCTGAGGAAGCTCGGCATGGAGGGGCTGGTCCGGCGGTTCCAGGAAATGAGGAAGCGGTCGGGGAGAATCGGCCCGGAGGAAGAGGAGACCTACCGGAAGAGGCTTTCGTTCGAACTGGCTGTGATCGAGAACACAGGGTTTTCCGGCTATTTCCTGATCGTCTGGGATTTCATCCGGTTTGCGAAGGAACAGGGGATACCGGTGGGGCCGGGCCGGGGAAGCGCCGCGGGAAGCCTTGTCGCCTATTGCCTGCGGATTACCGAGGTCGACCCCCTGGCATACGGGTTGCTCTTCGAGCGGTTCCTCAACCCGGAGCGGATCAGTCTCCCGGACATCGACTGCGATTTCTGCAAGGACCGCAGGGACGAGGTGATCCGATACGTGGAAGACCGCTACGGAAAAGAGAACGTCGCCCAGATCATCACCTTCGGAACGATGAAGGCACGGGCCGCCGTCCGCGATGTCGGACGGGTTCTCGAGATGCCGTACGCCGATGTCGACAAGATCGCGAAGCTCATCCCGCCGGACCTCGGGATGACGATCGAGAAGGCGCTTGCGGTCGAGCCGCGGCTTCCGGAAATGATCCGGGACAACCCGAAGGTGGGCGACCTCTTCGAGTACGCGAAGGGAATCGAAGGGCTGTCCCGCCACGCCTCGACCCATGCCGCCGGGGTGGTCATCGCGAACCGGCCGATCACCGAGTATGTTCCCCTGTACAGGAATTCGAACGGCGATATCACGACGCAGTTCCCGATGCAGCACATCGAGAAAGTCGGCCTGGTCAAATTCGACTTCCTCGGCCTGCGAACGCTCACGGCGATCCACAACACCCGGAAGCTGATCCTCGATCAGCGGGGGGAAGTGGTGGACGTCGACACCCTTTCCCTTTCCGACCCGGAAACCTACGCGATGCTGTCCCGGGGAGACACCGCCGGGGTGTTCCAGTGCGAAAGCCAGGGCTTCACGGACCTTCTCCTCCGGCTGAAGCCGGACCGGTTCACCCACCTCATCGACGCGGTCGCCCTCTACCGGCCGGGTCCNNGGGTTCTCCATGGGGGAGGCGGACGTCCTTCGCAAAGCCATGGGGAAGAAGGATGCGGCGCTCATGGAGAATCAGAAGATCCGCTTTCTCGAGGGTGCGAAAGGGAAGGGCATATCCGCCAGAAAGGCGTCTTCCATCTTCGACCTCATGGCGCAGTTCGGCGAATACGGCTTCAACAAGTCCCACAGCACGGCATATGCGCTTCTGGCCTACCAGACCGCCTACCTCAAGACCCACTACCCCGTGGAGTTCTTCTGCGCCCTGATGACCTCCGAATCGGGAGACACCGCGAAGATCATCCGGTACATGGCGTACTGCAGAGAGCGCAGCATCCCGGTTCTCCCTCCGGATGTCAACGAGTCCCGCTTCGCCTTTCACCCCTCCGGGCCCGCCATCCGGTTCGGGCTCTCGGCGATCAAGGGAGTGGGTGCGGCCGCCATCGAGGTCATCAGCGAGGCCAAGGGTGAGGACCCGTTCGGCTCTGTGGAGGATTTTCTCTCCCGGGTGGACCTTCGCAAGGTGAACAAAAGGGCTGTCGAGAGTCTGGTCAAGGCGGGAGCCCTCGACTCGCTCGACCCCGACCGCGGGGGAGTGTTCGAAAGGCTTCCGTCTCTGATGGAGGCTGCCCAGGAGTCGGCGCGGAGAAAAGGATCGGGACAGTACGCCCTCTTCGGAGGAACGGTCGCGTCCCCCTCCGCGCGCGAACGGGACAGAAAGCCGTCCTCCCCCACATGGAGCAGGCGGGAACGGCTGGTAAACGAGCGGGAGGTGCTCGGGTTCTACATCACCGGCCACCCCCTAGACGAGTACGCAGGCGAGATGGAGCTGTTCGCCAACGCCACCTCGTCGCGGGTTGCCTCCATGGGTTCGGGTGCAGAGGTGAGAATCGGGGGGATCATCAGCTCCCTGCGGCAGAAGACGACGAAACAGGGCAAGAAGATGGCGNNGTCTTCCAGCAAAGCCGGGATGCCCTGACATGCGGGGGACCGGTCTTCCTCGTCGGGCGGGTGGAGGCGGAGGAAAAGACCGCCAAGGTCGTCGCGGCGGATATCTTCCGGATGGAAAACGTCCGGGAACGACTTGCCCGGACCGTCCACTTTCAGATCTACACCGACAGGATGACGCCTGCGGACATCCTCGACCTCCGGAAGATGCTCGAGCGGAACGCCGGTGAGAAACGGGGGTTCCTGCATCTCGTGCGCGAAGGGGCGTACGAGGCGGTACTTGCATTGCCGGACAGCTTGGGCATCGCACCGTCGCTCACGCTGGCCCGGGAATTGCGGGTCCGGTTCGGGTACGACGTGTTGCGCCTCCACTGACGATGGCCGGAAACGAATCTCCCGAGAGGGCCTGGCTCGTCTGGGCCCAACGAAAAAGACGTCGCGTCCCGGGAGCCCCTCCCCCCGTCGACCTTCTCGAAGAGCTTGCGAGCCTCGTGAAAGCCGCCGGCGGGATCGTGGCGGGAAGTCGCACCCAGCTTCTTTCCTCGGAACATCCGGCAACCCTGATCGGCGCGGGGACGCTGGAGAGCCTGAAAGACACCGTCCGGGTGCACGACGTGCACCTCGTCGTCTTCCAGAACCTCCTCCGGCCGAACCAGCAGGCCAATCTCGAACGGGAGCTGGGAGTGAAGGTTCTCGATCGCCGGGAGATCATTCTGGATATCTTCGCCCGCAGGGCGCGCAGTCGGGAGGGGAAGCTGCAGGTCGAGCTTGCCCAGCTCTCGTTCCGGCTGGGGAGACTGATCGGCGGCAGGAGAGACCTTTCCCGCCTCGGGGGGGGCATCGGGACGAGGGGACCTGGGGAAAAGAAGCTCGAGGAGGACCGGCGAAGGATCCGGACCCACATCCGCCAGATCGAGCGTGACCTTCTCACCGTGAGACGGACCCGAGCGCTTCACTACCGCAGACGGAAGGAGGTGGGATTTCCCGTCGTCGCCCTGGTGGGATACACCAACGCCGGGAAATCCACGTTGTTCAACAGGCTTACCGGCGCCGACGTCTACGTGGCGGACAAACTGTTCGCAACGCTCGACCCTACAGCGCGACGATTTCCGCTGCCCGGGGGCGGAGCGGCGATCCTGGTGGACACCGTGGGATTCATCCACGACCTGCCGGACGAACTCCGAGAGGCATTTCTTGCCACACTGGAAGGAATCGGGGAGGCCGACCTCCTCGTACATGTCGCCGACGGGAGTTCCGATGGGATGGAAGATGCCATCTCGTCCGTCGAAGACATTCTTTCCAAGCTCGGGGTTTCCGGGAAACCTCTCCTGCTCGCCGTCAACAAGTCGGACCTGATAGGGGATGCGGGGTGGAGCCCCCCGGGAGCGATCCGGATTTCGGCGAAGACGGGCGACGGGATCCACGCGTTGCTCAAGGAAGTGGAAGGAGGGTTATGGCTTCACCGTTCGGCAAGGAGCGGTTCGACCAGGCACGGCTGATCAACATCGCCAACGGACTCACCGCCATGCGCGTCCTGCTCGTGCCTCTGTTCGCCTACCTGCTGATCTCCGACCGGGCACGGCTCGCGCTCCTGGTCTTCGTCATTGCAGGGACCAGCGACATGCTGGACGGGCTTTTGGCAAGATGGCTTCGCCAGAGGACAGTCGTCGGGTTCTACCTCGACCCGATCGCCGACAAGCTCCTCATGGCGACGTCATTCGTGGTGCTCGCCCTCGTAAACATCGTACCCGTCTGGCTGACGATCATGGTGATCAGCCGCGACGTCTTCATCCTCATCGGGAGTCTGCTCTACCTGCTCCTACTCGACTCGGAGGACATTGCGGCCACGGGGTTAAGCAAAGCCAATACCGCAACGCAGATCCTGACCGTGATCTTTTTCCTGGCGATCCGGGCGTTCCCCGGGATATGGCATCTCGCCCCTGCGGGATCCGAGTTCTGGGTGACGGGGACCATCGTCGGACTGTGCGCCCTGTCGACCTCCGTATCCGGGCTCCAATACCTTCTGATCGGGATCCGGAAACTCTCCCGTGCCTGAAGGTCCTGCATCGGGAGCCCGACGGCTGAACCGCCCCGGAGTCCTGGTGGAGTCCGTTGCCCGCGATTCCGTCGCGGAACGCGCCGGAATCTCCGCGGGAGACGCGATCCTCTCCGTGGAGGGAGAGCCCGTTTTCGATCTCCTGGACCTCCATTTC
>DOTC01000007.1 GCA_003513855.1 Deltaproteobacteria bacterium
CAGGTCGTGCATCCGGTTCAGGCACCGGATGAACGTGCTCTTGCCGCAGCCCGAGGGACCCATCACCGAGGTGACGGAGTTCCGCCGGATGTCCATGGTGATCTCCTTCAGCACCTGGTTCTGGCCGAACCAGGAGGAAAGATTTCTCACCTCGATCGCATTGTCCATCGTCATCGTCTCCCGTCAGTTTCTTTCGCGTGTCAGAACCCTCGCCCCGATGCTCAGGACGAGGACCATCAGGATGAGAACGACCGCTCCCGCCCACGCCTTGTCGTGCCAGTCATCATACGGAGAAATCGCGTAGGAGAACACCTGCAGGGGCACCGCCGCGATCGGCTGGTCCAGGCCCGTCTGCCAGAACTGGTTCCCCAGCGCCGTGAACAGGAGGGGAGCCGTCTCCCCGAGGATCCGGGCCATCGCCAGGAGGATCCCCGTGATGATCCCGGCCGATGCCGTGCGGACGGTGATGAAAAGCGTCGTCTTCCACCGTTCGATCCCGAGCGCCAGTGCCGCCTCCCGGACCGGCACCGGGACGGTTTTGAGCATCTCCTCGGTGGTGCGGACAACGATCGGGATGAAGATCATGGCGAGCGCCGACGCCCCGGCCCAGGCCGAAAACCGCTTCATCGGGAGGACCCACAGGACGTACCCGAAGATCCCCATGATGATGGAGGGGACGCCGGCCAGCAAGTCGACCGCGAAACGGACAAGGGAGGCAAGCACCCCTTTCCCGTACTCCGCGAGGTAGATGCCGGACAGGACCGCCAGGGGGATCCCTCCGGCCATCGCCAGTCCGGCGAGCGTGAGCGTTCCCGCGATTCCGTTCGCGATCCCGCCCCCCGGCTCCCCGACGGGCCGCGGGAGATCGGTCAGAAGGGACCATTTCAGCTCCTTCGCCCCCTTCCAGAGCAGGTCGAAGAAGATCAGAACGAGGGGGAGGATGACGAGGAACACGCTCAGCAGAAAGAGCGTTTTCATGATCCTGTCGGTGGCACGGCGGCGGAAGGAGATCGATATCATCGTGCCGCCCCTTTCCGCGCTTCCGGAACCATCCGATTGAGGATCAGCTTCGCCACGAGGTGGACGACGATCGTCAGGAAGAAGAGGACGAGACCGATTTCGACCAGGGCCGAGAGATAGAGTTCGCCGGTCGCCTCCGTGAATTCGTTGGCGATCACAGCGGCCATCGAGTACCCCGGCTGGAAGAGGGACAAGACGATGTCCGGCCGGTTGCCGATCACCATGGTGACCGCCATCGTCTCCCCCAGGGCCCTTCCCAGTCCAAGGATCGTCGCACCGAAGATCCCCGGGATGCAGTGCTGCCCGATGACGATCCGGATCATCTCCCAACGGGTTCCGCCGAGCGAAAGAACGGCCTCCTTCTGGACCTTCGGGACGGTGGCCAGGACCTCCCGGCTCACCGACAGGATGAAGGGGACGATCATGATCGAGAGGAGGACTCCCGCTGCGAGCATGCTCGGGCCGTAGACCGGCCCCTGGAACAGGGGGATCCACCCCAGGACGCGCGAGACCGGCTTCATGAAATAGTCCCGGAGGACCGGAAGGAGAACGAAGATCCCCCACAGGCCGTAGATGACGCTCGGGATGGCTGCCAGGAGCTCGGCCAGGAAGGAGACCGGGGTTTTGAGCCAATCCGGCGCGAATTCGTTGATGAAGATTGCGGCCCCCACCCCGAGGGGCAGGGCGATGAGGATCGCGAGGAACGAGGAGACCACGGTCCCGTACAGGAACGGCAGTGCTCCGAATTCCTCGAGTACCGGATCCCAGGTCGTGTTCGTGACGAAGGAGGCGCCGATCTTCCGGATCGCAGGGAGCGACTCCCGCACCAGGAGCGCGAACAGGAGAAGGGTCAGGGCGAGCACGCACAGCGCGAAGAGAGAGGTCGTCTTCTCGAACAAAAAGTCCTTGATGTTTCCCCGGGAATTCATATTCCTGAACGATGCGGCTGCCCTTCGGAAGAACGCCTAGTAGAGACTCTTGCCCTTGTGCTGGATCTGCTTCAACGTGGCATCCACTTTCTCGACGACCGCCCTGGGGATCGGCGCGTAGAGGAGGGGAGCGTTCATCTTCTGCCCGTCGTGCATGGCCCATTTCAGGAACGAAACGAGCGCCTTTCCCTTTGCCGCGTCCTTCTGGTCCTTGTAGACGAGAAGCCAGGTGAGTCCGCAGATCGGATAGGAATCCTTGCCCGGGGCATCCACCAGGGCGACCCGGTAGTCGGCGGGCATCGTTTTCGCTGCGCCGGCCGCCGCTTCCGAAGTCGACTCGAGCGAGGGGAGGATGAATGTGCCCTCCCGGTTCCGCACGGTCGCCACCGTCATCTTGTTCTGCGTCGCGTAGGCCAGCTCGACGTAGCCGATGGCGCCGGGGGTCTGCTTGACCACGCCGGCTACCCCCTCGTTCCCCTTGCCGCCCAGGCCGACCGGCCATTTCACCGATTTTCCCCGGCCGACCTTCTTCTTCCACTCGGGGTTTACAGTTGCGAGGTAATTGGTGAATATGTCGGTCGTCCCCGACCCGTCCGAGCGGTGGGCCACCACGATGTCCTCATCGGGCAGTTTCACACCAGGATTCTGCGACGCGATTTGCGGNNACCGCGCCGATCGCCGTGGGGATGTGGAAGATCGGGCCGGGAAGCCTGGCCATCTCCTCGTCCTTCATCGGGGCGTCCGAAGCCCCGAAGTCCACGGTTCCCGCCGTGATCTGGCGGATCCCCCCGCCCGAGCCGATCGACTGGTAGTTGAAGTTCACCCCGGGGTGGGCATTGGAATATTCATAGAACCACTTCGAATAGAGGGGGTAGGGAAACGTCGCCCCCGCCCCTGTCACGGTGAGCGAATCCGCCGCCCCCGCCG
>DOTC01000193.1 GCA_003513855.1 Deltaproteobacteria bacterium
GCACCACCGCTTCTGGGCGAACGGGAGATCCACGCTGACGGTCAGCACAACCACGTTCCCGGGAAGCTTCGCCGCCTCCTCGTTGAACCGTCGCGTCTCCGTATCGCACACGGGCGTGTCCAGGGACGGGACGGCGCTGATGATCTTCACCTTTCCCCGGAAGTCCGCAAGGGTAACCGGCGCAAGTCCGTTGTCCACCACCCGGAAATCGGGCGCCTTGTCCCCCGTGCGGATCTCCGGCCCGAGCAGCGTCATCGGATTCCCCTTGAACGTGATGATTCCTTTTCGCTCCTGCATCGTCTCCTCCTTTTTTTTACGAAACGTCGATGTTGTCCGGCGCCGCGCAACCCGAATCCTTTGCTCCGTCATGCGGCGGTCGCTTCCATCTCCTTCGTGTATCTGCCGAACCGCGCGGCGCTGTTGCACTTCGAGCGGTGGTAAAACACCCTCTTGGCGGCGGCGGCGTTCGCCGGGCTCCCCTTCCACACCTTGAGGACCGGGTCCTGGAGGGCCCGCCCGTAGGAGAAACTCAGTTCCCAGGGGTGTTCGCCCAGGGCGTTCATGGCGCTCAGGTGGCCGGTGGCCTGTTCCGGGGTCTGACCTCCGGAGAGGAAGACGATGCCGGGAACGGCGGAAGGAACGACGCGGCGCAAGGTACGCACCGTGGCCTCGGCCACCGCGCCGACGCCGGCCTGCTCCGGGCACTCCTTCCCGGAGAGGACCATGTTGGGCTTGAGGAGGGTTCCCTCGAGGACCACGCGGTGCTCGAGGAGCCCGGAGAAGACCAGGGAAAGGGCGGCCGTCGTCACCTCTTCGCAACGCTCGACGGTGTGGGGGCCGTCCATGAGCACTTCGGGCTCCACGATGGGGACCAGTCCGGCCTCCTGGCAAAGGGCCGCGTAGCGCGCGAGGGCGTGGGCGTTCGCCTTTAGGCAGAAGGGCGTCGGAATGCCGTCTCCGATCGTGATCACGGCGCGCCACTTGGCGAAGCGCGCCCCCCTGTCCCGGTACCCGGAGAGCCGCTCCCGCAGGCCGGAAAGCCCCTCGGTGATCTTCTCCCCCGGAAAGCCGGCCAATGATTTCGCCCCCGTGTCTACCTTGATCCCCGGGATGATCCCCTCACGGGAGAGGAGATCCGGGAACGGGGTCCCGCCTCTGGCCTTCTGGCGGATCGTCTCGTCGAACAGGATGACGCCGCTGATGAACTCCGAAATCCCGGGGGTGGTAAAGAGAAGTTCCCGGTAGGCGCCCCGGTTCTCTTCGGTGGAAGGAAGATCGATCCCCCGGAACCGCTTCTCGATGGTAGGAGAGCTTTCGTCGGCGGCGAGGATCCCCTTCCCTTCCGCAACAAGCGATCGGGCTACGGATTCCAGCTCCTTGAGGTTCATCCGATTCCCTCCCGTCGCAGGATCTGTTCCAGCCGTTTGGATGCCTTCGGCAAGCCCCGGTTTCACCGCACCAGGCGAAGCCGGCCCGGCCGCCGGGACCTCACGCGAGCAGGTGGGCGTTCCCGATCTTCACGCGGGAAAGCCCCGCTTCCCGGGCGGTTTCGAGACATTTCCGGGCAAGGCCGGCAGGCGTCCGCGGGAGATCGGCAAGGAAGAAATGGGGGTGAAAGGCAAGCAGGCTGTAGGGGATCTGCGGGTCGAGGGACGCGAGGAACGCAGCGATGCTCCCTACCTCGCGCTCGTCCACGTACCCGGGGACAAGGAGCGTGCTCGCCACGAGAAGGGGAGGGGACGGGCGTCCGGGAATCTCCTTCGCCGCGCGGGCGAAATTCTCGAGGGTCCTCCGGTTGGTGATCCCCGTCAGCGCAACGTGGAGACCCTCGTCCCACGCTTTCAGGTCGAACTTGATGCAGCCGCCGGTGGAACGCGCGATCCCCACCATATCGTCGAGGAGCCGCCCGCTCATCGACCCGTTCGTCTCCCAGCAGATGCGGAGGATTCTCCCCTGTGCCCTTTCGACCGCCCGGCGGGAGGCCTGCAGGGTGAAAGGCAGCTGCGCCGCGGGGTCCCCGCCGAAATAGCAGATGCAGGTCGTCCACCGGTCCACATGGGCCGCGAGGGCCTCCGGGGTCGTCGCCGCCGGGTCGAACGTCTTCAGGCGATACTGCCAGTTCTGGCAATAGAGGCAGTCGAACGTGCAGGCGTGGAAGAAGACGGCCAGGTTGGTGCACCCCTCTTCCGGCCCGGGACACCGGGCGAACCGGGGGTACCCTTCCCCAGTCCCGCCGGGGCAGACCCAGTCCGCCACGCAATTGGACGGGAGCGGGTCATGGTACCAGGAGAGCCTCCCCCGCGAGGGGGAAACCCCCGTCATGCTTCCCCCCCGGTTTTCGCGGACGCCGCAGTAGCCGGTCCCGTTTTCCGGGATCCGGCACTCGTTGACGCAGAGGTCGCACGGAATTCCCCCGGCGTCGTCCGGAGGGCTTCCGGGCAGCCCGAAGGCGGCCCTGCTGCGCGCGTGCGTCTCCCGGACCAGCGGGGCAGCGCTCTGCGGATTTTCCCGGATGCACGGAAGGCAAACCGCGAGCTCCCGGGCGATGAAGGCGGATGTCGTGCTGCAGATCCGGCAGGTTCCCATAAGAAATTGTACCCCTCACCGCGACGGGGGGGAAAGGGAGGGAACTTCCCCGGGAAACCGGTTTGGATAAAACGCCAGCTTGAAATACTATGGAGAATCGGGCAGCGCGGATTCGGGCAGGTCCGCTGGCAGGATCGGAGAGCCAATTGGTCCGTTTCAGCAAAGACTGGATCCCTCAAAAGGTCTCCAAATGGCCTAGGCAATTCCGGCTGACGCTGCTCAGCATCGCCGTAGGGATCGTGGCGGGAGTGGGGGCCATCCTGTTCGACCAGCTGCTCGGCCTCGCCCTCGACCTGCTTCGGATGATCACCGGATACGTGGAACCCGGCAGAGGCTCTCCGGTTGACCTTGCGTCCCAAATCACCAACAGACATTCCTACTGGTTCCTGATCATCCCGGCTCTCGGAGGGCTGGCCTCCGGGATCCTGGTATACAGCCTGGCGCCGGAAGCGGAGGGCCACGGGACCGACGCCATGATCGAGGCGTTCCACCAGAAGGGGGGGCAGATCCGCAGACGGGTCCCGATCATCAAGATCATCGCCTCCGCGCTCACCATCGGAAGCGGGGGCTCCGCGGGAAAGGAAGGGCCCATCGCCCAGATCGGCTCCGGGTTCGGGGCCTTCCTTTCGTCGGGCCTCAAGCTGAAGCCCCGGGACCAGCGCATCCTCGTGCTGGCAGGGGCGGCGGGGGGCATCGGAGCCATCTTCCAGGCCCCGCTGGGGGCCGCCCTGTTCGCTCCAGAGGTTCTCTACCGGGAGGAGGAATTCGAATACGAGGGGATCCTCCCCTGCATCATCTCCTCGATCATCGCCCATTCCGTCTATTCCCAGGTCTACGGCAGGAGGGCCCTCTTCTTCCCGGGAAAGGTGGAGTTCATGCTGACCTCCGAGCTGGTGCCATACGCTCTCTTCGGCGTCCTCTGCGCGCTGGTCGGCTTTGTCTACATCCGGGTGTTCTATGGTCTACGGGACCGGTTCTTCATCCCCCTGCGGATCAACCGTATGCTGAAACCCGCCGTCGGCGGGCTGATGCTGGGCATCATCTCCTTCCTCTCCCCCGCTGTCCTCGACGGGGGGTACGGCTGGATCCAGATGGCCATGGAGGGAAAGATCCTCTGGTGGGTGATGGGACTCCTTGCGCTGCTCAAGATCCTGGCGACTTCCTGCACGATCAGCTCCGGGGGGAGCGGAGGGGTCTTCGGCCCCTCCGTGTTCATCGGGGCCATGCTGGGGGGGGCCTTCGGATTCCTGGGACACAAGCTGGCGCCGGGGTGGGTCATTCACCCCCACTCCTTCATGCTGGTCGGGATGGGGGGGTTCTTCGCAGGCGTTGCCAAGGTACCGATCGCCTCGATCATCATGGCGTGCGAGATGAGTTCCAGCTACACCCTGCTGGTTCCCCTGATGCTGGTTTCGTCCATCTCTTACCTGCTCCTCAGGAAAGTCTCCCTGTACGAGAAGCAGCTGACCAGCAGACTCGCCTCCCCGGCGCACGTCACCGAGTTTTCCCGGGGGCTCCTGGAGAGGATCTATGTTCACGAGGCGGCGAAAATGCGGCCAGTGTGCCAGATCCCCGAGGGAATGGCCTTCGGCGAGATGGTGAAGATCATGGTCAATTCCCGGGAGATCTACTTTCCCGTGGTGGACCAGAACGGAAAGATGAGCGGCATCCTGTCGATCAACGACATCCGGGAATTCATGTTCGAGGAGTCGATCAACCACCTGATCGTCGCGCGGGACGTGGCCACCCCCAATGTCGAACGGGTCCTCTGGAAAGACACTCTGCAGCAGGCCCTGGACAAGATGGCGGCCCTGAACGTGGACGAACTCCCGGTTGTGTATGAAGAGGCCCGGGACGAGATCGTCACCATGATCACCAAGCGGGACATCATCAACTACTATCACGGAAGGGGCGTGTTGTAGGACCCGCGAGGGAGCACGGGAAGAATCGATGCGCATCGCCCTGGTCAACACGAACCGGATCGCCCCGCCGGTCGCCCCCGTCGGCCTGGACTACGTCGCCGAGGCGCTGGAGGCATCGGGCCACCGGGTGGAAATCCTCGACCTGTGCTGGGAAGAACGGTGGGAGCAGGCCATCACGTCGTCCCTGCGCGGCGGGGAGATCGGGCTGGTCGGGGTATCGGTCCGCAACACCGACGACTGCTCCTTCGCGACGCGCCAATCGTTCCTCCCGGACGTCGCGGCCATGGTGGCATGCCTCCGGAGACACACGGGGGCCCCGATCGTCCTGGGGGGGGTCGGCTTCTCGATCATGCCGGAGGCGGTCCTTGCGCAATGCGGTGCCGACGCAGGGATCTGGGGCGAGGGGGAATTTCCTCTGGCAGACCTTGCAGGGCGGCTGGAGAAGAACCGGCCGTGGGACGACCTCCCGGCACTCCTCGTGCGTCGCGGAGGAGCGTGGCGGCGAAACCCCGTCTCCTTCCGATCGCTTGCCGACCTTCCCCCGATGAGCCGGGGGTTCCTGGACAATCGCCGCTATTTCCGGGAGGGAGGCCAGGCCGGCGTCGAGACGAAGCGCGGCTGCCCGCGGCGGTGCATCTACTGCGCCGATCCCGTCGCGAAGGGAAAACGCGTCCGGCTCAGGCCCCCCGCGGCGGTGGCCGACGAGCTCGCCCGCCTCGTCGCCATGGGGATCGACCACGTTCACACCTGCGACAGCGAGTTCAACATTCCCGTAGGCCACGCCCTCGCGGTGTGCCGGGAGATTTCCCGACGGGGGCTCGGCGAACGCCTCCGGTGGTACGCGTACTGTGCGCCCGTCCCTTTCACGGCGGAGCTGGCGGACCGGATGCGCCGCGCCGGCTGCGCGGGGATCAACTTCGGCGCCGACAGCGGAGACGACAGGATGCTGGGACTCCTCCGGCGAGCGTACCTTACGGAGGATATCCTGCGCACCGTGCGCCTGTGCCGGGACGCGGGGATCACGGTCATGCTCGACCTGCTGATCGGGGCCCCCGGGGAGACGCGGGAAAGCATCGCGCGAACCGTCGAGGTGATGAAGGAGGCGGACCCGGACCGCGTCGGCGTCTCCGTGGGCGTCCGGGTCTACCCGGGGACGGAGCTGGCCCGCATGGTCGCGGGCGGGGACGAAGAGACGGGGCTCGTGGGAGGCGACGACCCGTCGCACCCCGTCTTCTTCCTCGACCCGGAAATCGCCCCGTTCGTTTTCGGCCTTCTCGAGGAGCTCACGCGGGACGACGCCCGTTTCCTCTTCTTCGACCCCTCCAGGCCGGACAGAAACTACAACTACAACGCCAACCAGGTTCTCGTGGACGCCATCCGCGCCGGATACCGGGGGGCGTACTGGGACATCCTCCGGAGATGCGTGACACCGGAATCGCCGGGACGGCCGGAATGCGGTCCTTGATCCGTTGGGTTCCGGGCATTCTCGTCCTCCTGGGACTCCTTTCGTGCGCACCGGAGCGGGTTCCGGTCGAGCAGGACGTCACCGGGGAGGTGGGAAGCCGTCTGCGCGTCAAGATCGAGTCCGGCCGGGGGATTTCGCAATTCACCTGTCGCCAGGAAATCCTGTGCGGGTCGTCGGTCATCCCCGTCTTCTATGAACGTCGGGGATTTACCCCTGCCTGGAGCGGGCGCGACGGGCGGTTTCCCCTGGCGGACTCCCTCATCGCCGCGATCCGGGAGTCGGACCGGGAGGGACTCCATTCCTACGACTACCACCTGGCGGGCATCGAGCCGCTGCTGGCCGACAGCAGGAGGGAACGAGCCAAGGGGGAACCGTATGACCCCGAAATTGGGGCCGATCTCGACCTTCTCCTGACCGACGCCTTCCTCCTCTACGGATCCCATCTGCTGGCGGGCCGCGTGAATCCCGAGACCCTGCATGCCGACTGGATCGCATACAACCCCTCCACGGATCTGGCCGCCCTCCTCGAATCCGCGCTCGGGGGAGACAACGTCGCAGATACCCTGCGGTCCCTTCGGCCGCCCCATCCCGGCTATGCCGGACTGCAGACCGCCCTTGCGCAATACCGGGAATTGGCCGGCCGCGGGGGGTGGCCGGCCGTTCCTCCCGGGGGAACCCTGCGGAAAGGGGACGGGGGCGACCGGGTCGAACTGCTCCGGAAACGCCTCGCGGCGACCGGAGACCTGGATCTCCCCGCGGCGGGGGAGGAGTCGCCGTTCGACGAGGCACTGGAAGCTGCCGTCCGCCGGTTTCAGCGAAGACACGGTCTCGAGGACGACGGCATCGTCGGCCGGGAGACCCTCGCCGCCCTGAACGTCCCCGTCGAGAAGCGGGTCGCACAGATGGAATGGAACATGGAGCGGTGGCGCTGGGTCCCGCACGACCTGGGCGATCGATACATCCTTGTGAACATCCCGGATTACAGACTGCGTATCGTCGACCCCCCCGGGAGCGAGAGGGAAATGCGGATCATCGTCGGAAAGCACTACACCGCGACACCGGTCTTCAGCGGGGTGCTGAACCACCTGGAGATCAATCCCTACTGGAACATCCCGCACAGCATCGCGGTCAAGGAGGTCTTGCCGAAAATCCGTCAAGACCCCGGCTACCTGGCCAAACAGGGGATCCGGGTTTTCCGGGACTGGAGGGACGGGGCTCCGGAAATCGACCCGGAAACCGTCGATTGGAGCAGGGTGGACGACCGGAGCTTTTCGTTCAAACTGCGCCAGGAACCGGGCCCCCTGAACCCGCTCGGCCGCCTCAAGTTCCTCTTCCCGAACAAGTTCGCCGTGTACCTTCACGATACCCCGGCCCGGGGACTGTTCCGCAATTTCGCCCGGGGCTTCAGCCACGGCTGCATCCGGGTNNTTGCGGCGGCTCTCCTGCGGGACGGTGCCCGCCATTCGAAAGAGAACATCCTGGAAAGGATCGACAGCGGCGTGAGGGAAACGATTCCCCTGCGGAATCCTGTGCCTGTGCACATCCTCTACTGGACGGCGTGGGTGGATGACCGGGGGACGATCCAGTTCCGGGAGGATATCTACGGGCGGGATATCCCTCTCGCGACCGCGCTGAAGGAGACTCCCCCGGCTCCGCGGGAGTCGTGAATCCGTCAGGCCTGCACGGAGGCTACCAGAACCGTACCCTGCCGACGTCCACGTGCACGAAGTTCGATCCGGGGTAGAACCCCACCCCCCCCCTCTTCAGATCCAGGGCCGCCTGCCGGAGCGAACCGAGCTCGCAGCCCGGGAGACGGATGTCGACCGCCTTGCCCTCCATGTGAAGGCTGTACCTGGCTACGTTTTTCGAATGATCGCGAAGTTTCGCGTTCGTGGCCGGGGAGCGGTACCCGGAGATGATATGAAACGGCGAAGGGGTGCCGACTCTCCGGGACAGGTCGTGGAGAAGATCGAGCAGGCCGGGATCGACGGGTGCGATCCTCCCCGTCCGATGGTCGCGGAGGATGTGATTGATGTCCTGCAGGGCTTCGGGACGGTACCGCCCCCGGACGCAGTAGGCCGCATCCAGGGACTCTTCGGTGTGGGTGTTGTAGAAGGAGAGCCTTCGCACGGGGGGGGAGAAGCGATCCAGGGCACCGAACGACGGAACGGGGGATAACCCCGCAACGGCTGCCAAAGCCCCCATCTTGAGAAATTCACGGCGATCGATCTTCCGGCGGTTCATGACACCCCCTGAAACAAAGGTTCCCCCCCCGTTGTTCGGGTCTGCGACGACGGGGGGGGATTGCAGAGTTCCTGCGCATTATATCGGAAGATCGTTTGGTACATTTCAAAAAAATATCGCTCCTCCTCAATCGTCGCGCTTGCGCCCCATCGCGTCAGGGTCGAGGGATCCGTGATCACGAGGAAGTTCCCGTCATGGACGGTCCTTCCTGCCACCGTGGGCTGATCCGGCACGGAAACACAGGGGGGATCCTTGACAGGGTGGAATCCTCTTGGAATATTTGTCTGCAAAGATCGGAGGATCCAGGGCCGGAATGCCGCCGACAGGAAGGGAGATCACATGACGACTGCGCTTGTGACAGGGGCAACTTCAGGGGTCGGCAACGCATTTGCGCGGCGGCTTGCAGCCGAGGGGTGCGGTCTTGTCCTCGTCGCCAGGGAGACCGGCCGGTTGGAGGATGTGGCCAGGATCCTGCGTGAGCTGCATGGCGTGGACATCGAGGTTCTCGCGGCGGACCTGAGCGACCGGGAACAGCTGGAACGGGTGGCCGATCGCCTGCGCGACGAGGCCCGGCCTGTCGACGTTCTGGTCAACAACGCGGGGTTTGCCGTCGGCAAGCCGTTCCTGGCCGCTCCCCTTCGCGAGGAGGAGCGCATGCTCGACGTCATGGTCCGCGCCGTTCTCGTGCTCACCCGCGCCGCCGCGCCCGGCATGGTCGCTCGTGGCCGGGGGAACGTCATCACGGTGTCCTCCGTCGCCGGCTTTTTTCCCGGAGGCACCTATTCGGCAGCGAAAGCGTGGGCGACATCGTTCACCGCGTCCCTGGCAGGAGAATTGGCCGGTACCGGTGTCACAGCGACAGCCCTGTGCCCCGGGTATGTGCGGACCGAGTTCCACCGGAGGGCGAGGCTGAACGTGTCGCACCTTCCGGCCTGGGCCTGGCTGGACGCCGAACGGGTCGTCGCCGACTGCCTTGCCGACGTCCGCCGCGGGCGAACGGTCAGCGTGCCGAGCCTGCGGTACAAGGCGGCGGTTTCCTTCCTGCGGCACATCCCGCTTTGCTTCGGCAAGGGACTCTCCGCGCGCCGTGCCGCGATGCTGGCGCGGAACCCGGGGCGATGACCGCTGTTCCGGTTCGAGTCCCCGCAGAGCGCCAGGAAACGAAAAAGGAGCGACGGAGTTCTCCGCCGCCCCCCGGTCGTCTCCCGGTGCCGAAGGGGGGGCTCGCCCCCCACGGCCTTTATGCGAAAGCGTCCACTATGGCATTGAAGGTTGCGCTGGAACGCATTCCCTTGGACGCCTTCTCCGGATCCGGATCATAGTAGCCGCCCAGATCCTGGGGTTTCCTTTGGGCCCCGAGCAGCTCCTGGTTGATTGTTTCCTCGTTTTCTCCCAGCTGCTTCGCCAGTTTCGCGAAACGGGCCTGCATCTCCTTGTCCTTGGTCTGCGCGGCCAACGCCTGCGCCCAGTATAGCGCAAGGTAGAAATGGCTCCCCCGGTTGTCGATCTCTCCCACTTTCCGGGCGGGCGACTTGTTGTTGTCCAGGAACTTGCCGATCGCCTGATCCAGCGTCTCCGCCAGGACCATCGCTTTTTCGTTCTTGAAGGTGTTCCCCAGGTGCTCTAGGGATGCCGCAAAGGCGGAAAATTCCCCGAGGGAATCCCACCGCAGGTACCCTTCCTTCACGAACTGCTGGACATGCTTGGGCGCCGAGCCGCCGGCTCCCGTCTCGAACAGGCCCCCGCCGGCCAGAAGGGGAACGACGGACAGCATCTTCGCGCTGGTGCCCACCTCGATGATCGGGAAGAGGTCGGTCAGATAATCGCGCAATACATTTCCCGTGACGGAGATCGTATCCTTCCCCGCCCGGGATCTCTCGCACGTGTGCTTCATCGCATCCTGCGGGGCCATGATCTTTATCTCGAGCCCCTTCGTATCGTGGTCCTTCAAGTACGTGTTGACCTTTTCGATGATCTGCGCGTCGTGCGCCCGGTTCCTGTCCAGCCAGAACAGGGCCAGGGCCCCGGTCGCCCGGGCCCGCTTGACGGCGAGCTTGACCCAGTCCCGGATCGCCTCGTCTTTGGTCTGGCACATCCGGAAGATGTCCCCTTCCTCCACCTTCTGCTCCAGCAGGGTCGCCCCGGAAGCGTCGACGACGCGGATCGTCCCGTTTCCCGGCGCCTGGAACGTCTTGTCGTGGGACCCGTACTCCTCCGCCTTCTGGGCCATCAGCCCGACGTTGGACACGGCTCCCAGGGTCGCGGGATCGAACGCTCCGTGCTTCCTGCAGTCCTCGATGATCTCCCGGTACGACGTCCCGTAGCACCGGTCGGGAATCACGGCCTTCGCATCGTGGAGCTTTCCGTCCGGACCCCACATCTTCCCCGAGTCCCGGACAACAACGGGCATCGACGCGTCGATGATGATATCGCTCGGCACGTGCAGGTTCGTGATCCCCCGGTCCGAGTCGACCATCGCGAGCGGCGGACGTTTCTTGTAGACCTCCTGGATGTCCGCCTCGATTTCGGCTCTCTTGGCCTCCGGCAATTTCTGGATCTTCGTGTACAGGTCGCCCAGGCCGTTGTTCGGATTCACGCCCAGCTCCATGAAGGCCGCCGCGTGTTTGTCGAACACGTCCTTGTAGTAGGCGGACATGCAATGCCCGAACATGATCGGGTCGGACACCTTCATCATCGTGCACTTCAGGTGCAGCGAAAACAGCACGCCCTGCTTTTTCGCATCCTCGATCTGCTCCTCGAAGAACTTCCGCAGTGCGCGGACGTTCATCACGGATGCGTCGATCACTTCCCCTTCCGCGAGATCCAGCTTCTTTTTCAACGTGGTGACCTTCCCATCGGCGGCGACGAACTCGATCCGCACTTCCGTCGGCTTTTTCAGCGTGGTCGATTTTTCGCTGCCGTAGAAATCCCCACCGCTCATGTGAGCCACATGGGATTTCGAATCGCTGGCCCAGGCGCCCATCTTGTGCGGTTTCTTCTTCGAAAAATTCTTCACCGAGAGGGGGGCCCTGCGGTCCGAGTTCCCTTGCCGGAGCACCGGGTTGACGGCGCTTCCGAGAACCTTGGCGAACCGCTCCTGCAGTTCTTTCTCCGCGTCGGTCTTCGGCTCCTCGGGATAGTCCGGGACCTTGTATCCGTGGGCCTGCAGCTCCTTGATCGCCTCTTTCAGCTGCGGGATGGATGCGCTGATATTGGGCAGCTTGATGATATTGGCTTCCTGCTTCATCGCAAGCTCGCCCGCCATCGCCAGGTAATCCGGTATCCGCTGGCTTTCGGTCAGGTAATCCGGGAAGTTCGCGAGGATTCTGCCCGCGAGAGAGATATCCCACGTTTCCACATCGACGCCGGTTCCCTTTGTGAATGCCTGGACGATCGGAAGAAAGGAGAATGTCGCCAGTGCCGGTGCCTCATCGGTTTTCGTCCAAATAATCTTTGACGTTTTCGTTGTCATGTTCTCTCCTTTTTATTTTCTGTCTGTATCGCCGGAGGCTTCATGAAAGGGTATCTGGGATTGCAATCGTTCCCCGATGGGAAACGGTCACGTGTCGCTGAACCCGACATCTTCCCCATGGGCATCCCGGGCACCGGGAAGGAAGGATTCTCTCTCCCCGACCACGGGTACTGCGTTCTCAGGAACGGATATGCTGTATACAAAGTCGTATACAAAACCTCTCGGAAAGTCAAGCAAAAATCTGTTTTTGGGCCTGTTCCGGGTGGGGGGGGCGACGATGAAGGGGGGACTTGCCTCCCCACGGGTTTCCCGGGGTGGGGAACGCCCGGTTAAATTTCATTCCCCACCGTTGTAAAATATGGATATACGGAGTGGATTCACGGAAGCCCGGGAAGAGGTTGAGCAGACGGCCCGGGCCGCCTGCGGAAAAGAGGCGGGCCATGAAAAAGGTCGAGTCGAAGGGCCTCGTCAAGGCCGGGCCAGCAAGGATGTTTTCCCCCTTCGAGGCCATGGAGAAGTGTTTTGGGGATTTCTTCGGAAGGCCGTTCCCCCCGATGGTTCCCCCGTGGTGGTCCGGTCTGAAAATGCCGGAGGTGGAGATCGCGCCATCGATCGACATCTTCGAGGAAGGCGGCGAAGTCGTCGTGAAGGCCGAACTGCCCGGGGTGAAAAAGGTAGACATCGAGATCAACATGACGGACCAGTCGATCACCATCTCCGGCGAAAAAAAGAAGGAAGAGAAGATCGACAAGAAAGGGTTTTACCGCCTCGAGCGTTCCTACGGCTCCTTTACCCGTTCCTTCACCTTCCCGTCAGAGGTGCGAACGGACGACGTGAAGGCAACGTTCAAGGACGGTGTCCTCGAGATTCGGATCCCGAAGACCGAGGAGGCAAAGAAGAAGGCAA
>DOTC01000112.1 GCA_003513855.1 Deltaproteobacteria bacterium
TCCAGGCAAATCCGAAATGCGCCCGCGAGGAAAAACGGAACATCTTCGACCGCCCGGGACCGTCGTTCAGGATCGGCTTTCCCCCCGAAACCGCCTCCCCTGCCAACCTTCGGAAAAAGAAAAAACCGGCCGTCGCGATCATCCGGGAAGAGGGAAGCAACAGCGACCGGGAGATGGCANNGTCCTCGACTCGGCGAAGGGCTGGTCCGGAGTCATCCGGTTCAACAAGGGGATTTTCGAGCAGTTCCAGGGGTTCTATCACCGGACCGACACGTTCACCCTGGGTGTGTGCAACGGATGCCAGCTGATGGCGCTGCTTGGCTGGGTCCCCTGGGCCGGGATCGAGGACAGGAACCAGCCCAGATTCATCCACAATCTCTCGGGACGGTTCGAATCCCGGTTCTCGACCGTCCGGATCTTCCCTAGCCCCTCCATCATGCTGGAAGGGATGGCCGGCTCCACACTGGGGATCTGGGTCGCCCACGGGGAAGGAAGGGCCTACTTCCCCCGAAAGGATATTCTCAAGAAAGTGGAGGCGCTGTCGCTCGCGCCCATCCGGTATGTCGACGACAGACGGCAACCGACTACGCAATACCCGTTCAACCCGAACGGATCGGTAAAAGGGATTGCGGCGCTATGCTCCCCTGACGGCCGTCACCTTGCAATTATGCCTCATCCCGAGAGGACATTTCTCAAATGGCAATGGGGCTTTATGCCAGATAAGTGGAAGAATAACCTGAAATCTTCCCCCTGGTTTAGGATGTTCCGGAACGCCAGGGAATGGTGCGGGAAACCCTGACCATCGCTGTAGCGTCAGTCGAGATCGACGTCCCGAAGGGGGCGCTTGGGCGGCTCCCCCTGGCTCTTCTCCATGAACTCCTTGAACTTCTTGTCCATCGTGGCGCCTTTTTCCCTGTCGGTCTTGACGATCTCCTGATACCGCGCCTCGACGCGGGCCTTCTCGTCGGCAAGAAGTTTCTCCGCATCCTTGAGATCCGCGGACTTCCTCGGATCCTTCGCTTCCCTCCACTCCTTGACGACCCCCGCGCCGGCATCGATGATAAGAGTCGATCCGCAACAGGGGCAGGTCAGCTGGATGGCTGTCTCGCCATGTTCCATCGTAACATTATATCCCATTTCGCGGCGCTCCGGGCCGAATGTCCCCTTTCCCTTCTACCCTGCCACCTGAAGCCCTTTGGAACGCAGGTACTCCTTGACCTGGCCGATGCCGAGGATCCGGAAATGGAACACGGATGCGGCCAGCAGGATGGCGGCTCCACCCTCCACCACCGCCAGGTGGAAGTCCTCCAGCTTCCCCGCCCCGCCGGAGGCCACCACCGGGAGATCCACCGCCCCGGAGATGGCTCGTGTGAATTCCAGATCGTACCCGGCTTTCGTCCCGTCGCCGTCCATGCTCGTGGGAAGAATCACCCCGGCCCCCATTTCCTGGCACTCTCTCGCCCATGACGCGGCATCCTTCCCCACGGGTCGGGTGCCGCCGGCCACCACAACCTCGAATCCCGAAGGCATGGACCCGTTCCTGCATCCGTCTATGGCTATGGTGATCTTCTCCTTCCCGAACTTCTCCGCAGCTTTCCTGACGAGGTCCGGATCCTTGATCGCCGCGCTGTTCATCGATACCTTGTCGGCCCCGGCATCCATCACCATTTCGATATCCTCCAGGCTGCCGATGCCGCCTCCGACGGTGAGGGGTATGTCGATCGAGGAAGCGACCGCTTTCACCCAGGACAGCCGGGTCTTCCGGTTCTCCACCGTGGCGGCGATATCAAGCACGGCCAGCTCGTCCGCCCCTTCCCTTTGGTAGAAGACGGCGTTTTCCACCGGGTCGCCCGCCTCCCGCAGGTTCACGAAATGGACCCCCTTAACCACCCGGCCGTCCTTCATGTCGAGACAGGGCATGATTCTGATCGGCTCCATCGGTTCTCCTTTCCCGTCGCTCTGTTTCTGTCCATGACTATAGATACTGGTCCTTTTGCCACCCCAGCCGGATGAGTTCGATCCTTTCCGCCCTGCTGTTGCCCAGTCCGAACCGGGTGTCGGCAGCGACGATGTGCCGGGGCAAAGGCGTGACCGGTCTCTCTCCACCAAAGAAGGCCTCCCGCCTGGCCTGAATGATCCGGGCGCCCGTCGCGTCGGCGGCAACCGGGTCCTGGCTTACGATCAGGCCGCTGTAGGGCCAGGTGTGCTGGCGGCTGAAATGGTGGGGCCCCATTCCATGAAAAAGAGGCGTGAGCATCACAAGGATGTTGAGCCTCGTTTTCCCTTTGACATGGGGAAGTTGCCATATCGCGCCCAGCCGCTCGCAGGCATTGTCGTGATATCGGCTCGGCTGGGGTACGAACATGATGTAGTTTTTGAGGAGGGTGCCGAGGCCGGACCAGTGGTGGGTCCGCATGGGCCTCACGTTGATAAGGGCCGTGGATTGTTGGAAAACGGCGTCCCGGAGCACTCCCCGGTCATCTGCGGAGATGTTCTCCTCCCCGACGCCCGCTTCGAGGAGGCGCTTCCGGATAGCCTCGTTGAGGGGGGGCGGCGTAGGAAGATAGGGCCAGGCATTGGTCTTGATCCCGACGATGTCACCGGGCGTCACCAGCCGCTTCCATGCCGAAGACGGGTCGGGCGCATCCAGAAGCGTGGTGACCGCATCGTCCAGCATCTCCTCCAGGGCGATCCGGTTGATCTGCTCATTGCTATCGAGAACATCCTTGTCACGCATCAGCACGACTCGGCTCTTGCCTTCCCGGTTTGCAGAGGAACCCACTCCGTGGGGCAACCCCATGAAGCTTCCCAGTGTAATACATGCTCCAGCCCGGAGAAAATCGCGGCGGGTGATGATATTTTTCACGGACATGCCTTTGCCTCCCCAAGAAGATCCTCGGCAAGAGATCGGCTGTCTGATTCCAGAACGACCGCCAGAAACCTCCCCTTCAGCGATGCGGCGGCCCATTTCCCGTTTTCCAGCCGAAGGGGTACCTTTCCTTCCGCCTCGGGCAGGTAGTGTGCAAGAAACCGGCTGCAGGCTTCTTTTGCCTTCCCCGGATTCGGGTACTGCACGAGGAGGAACCGGGCGCGTTTTCCGTCCCGGCTGTACGTGGCGAGGAGAGCATCCGTTTCCTTGCCGAGATTCAGGATGTTTTCGTCCGCAAGGTAGTAGTGGTAGTTGAGCAGCATGGGGTGATGAAGGTAACGGACGCTCCGGTCCCGAAGCCCCTTCGGCGGAAGCCCGAGCAGGATTGCCGGTTTCCTCCCCTCTTCCCTGATGAGCGATGCAACCGCCCTTGCCAGATGAAAGGCTGCCTCTTTTGCGGCGGGCGTTTCGCGTTCCATGTAGAGGGAGACGAAGAAGCGGCTTTTCCAGAAGCTGAGCCACCCTTGCCGGTAAAGCGCATCCTGCCCCACATTTGCGGGTTTCCCTTCCCTGTCGTGAGTGAATACGCCGAACGCATCTTCGGAAGACCCCATGTCGAAGATATCCAGCACGATGGCGGGCTCGCCGGCAGCGGTGTAGCTGCGGGAAAGGCAACGCTGCATGTTATAGGCCCGGTAGACTTCCCCCGCACCGTCGATGTAGTCGTAGATTGTCTCCCCGTCATAGGTGCCGTCCTGACCGGTTGCGTTCCATGCACCAACCTGGCGATCCAGGGCTTCAGCCATGGTTGCGAGAGAATCCGCAAAGGATTTCCGTGTCATCAACAGGGAAAACCATCCTGCAGCCAAGGTCACCAGCAACAGGAACAAGGCTTTTTTCACGCTTTCACCCCATCGCATATCCAGCCGGCCCCTGGTCCGTCAGGGACTCCGTACTCATTAAAGTATAAGCGGGATGTGACGTTTTTTGGCAGATTCCGTTTGGGCTTTCGAGTTACTGCCCGAATTTGTCTGCCCTGCAACCCATTTGGATCCACAAATCTAACGGCATTTCAGATGCTTACCACTATCCGTTTCCTTGGCATACATTTTTCATATAGAACCTGCAGGAAGTATTGGAAGGAGTGAGACCATGAAGCCGAAAAAATCCATCGTTATCCTCCTGTTGACATTGTCCGCCTTAGCGTGGTGCCTGCCCGCCGACGCCCACGAGTCCATCGGCATCGTGAGGACCTCCGCAGGCACGGCCACCATCAGCCGCGGGGGAAAGATCCTCCCGGCCGCCGTGGGGACGAAGCTCCTTGCCGCCGACACATTGACCACCGGTTCCGACGGATCGATCGGGGTCATTCTCCGGGATAACTCCTCTCTCTCGATCGGGCCGGAGAGCAACCTCATCATCCAGGAATTCCTCTTCTCCCCGGCCGAGGGGAAGCTCGGCCTGCTGGCCCGCATCACCAGGGGGACCATGGCCTACATCTCGGGGCTCATCGGCAAGCTGGCCCCCGAGTCTGCCCGGTTCGAGACGCCGGTGGCCACCATCGGCATCCGGGGAACCCGGTTCGCGGTGAAGGTCGGGGAACCCACCCCGAAATGAGGGAACCGGACGGGATTCGTTTCCTGCCTGCCTGGCCTTCCGGTGTCGAATGTTTCCCCCCTGGTTTCCGATAAAGACCGGGAGTCTTCGGTAAACGTCCCCAGGGGCAGGAGGATATCCCGATGATCGTCGATTGCAAGCGTTGTCACGCGGAATACCGACTCAATGAGGCACTGTTCCAGGGATCAAGGGGGATGCAGATCCGCTGCCGAAGCTGCGGTAACTCCATCCTTGTGCTGAACCCCGGGGGACTTGCCTCGGAACTGGCAGTGCTGAGAATCGCCCTTCCCCCCCAACCGGACGACATAGAGAAACCAAGGCGCAAGTTCCGATGGCTCTCCCTGCTGACCAAAAATCCTTCCATTTATCTCTGAAGGGAAACCATTTCGCCTGCCTCGTTTCCTTGCCTTCTCCGGATCGGCCACCGATAATGTGCGTATTCCTGTCGGAGTGAAACCGATTGCTTGACCGGTGTTGTCTGTCCGTCGCTCTGCTCATGGCCTTCTCCGCCTTCCTGTCCTCGCCCGCCAGGGCGGACCGGGGTGTGGAAATTACCCCATTTGTCGGCTTCCGTTTCGGGGGAGGGTTCGAGGACAACACAACCGGCGCAAACCTGGACGTCAGCCAGGGGGAAAGCTACGGGCTCATCCTGGGGCTCCGCGCAACCGACGAGACCCAGTATGAGCTTTTCTACAGTTTCCAGAGGACGGAGCTGGGGGAGGGAGGGGTTTTCGGGGGAGAGAATCTCTTCGATCTGGACATTCATTACCTCCACATCGGCGGAACCTACCTGTTCCCGGGGGAGAGGGTGCGTCCCTTCATCGGCGGGGGGCTTGGCCTGACGTTCTTTGCCCCGGACGGTCCCGGGCTGAACGCGAAAACGTATTTCTCCCTCTCCCTGGGTGGCGGGACGAAGATCCCGATCACGAAGAGATTGGCCCTGCGGCTCGAGGGGAGAGGGTTTATGACGATTCTTCCGGATCAAACGGATATATTCTGCGTTTCGGCCGGGGGCGCGGTCTGCAATGTGCGGGTGCAGGGCGACATATTCGGCCAGATCGAGTTTCTGGCCGGACTCTCCTTCGGGTTCTGAAGGGGGGACTGTCACGCCCGATCGTTGCGCGCTTGACTTCCTTCAGGGGGTTCCGCCGGATCGCACAGACCGGAATACTTCGTAAATGGACTCCCCGGATTTTCCGAAGAAGGCAAATTCGCTCTCCTCATCACGGATCGACAGCTTTGTGACGTCATAAAAACGAACCTGGCCCCGAACGCACCGGGTGATATCAGACCACGGAATGAACATGGGGGGATGATAAAAGCGGAGCAGGAAAAACACGGACAGTCCCAGGCCGTGAGGGCTCACACGGACAAAAACGGCTCCTCCGTACCCCGGAGGGTTCAACCCGCTTCCAAGGGACATTCTCACAAAGAAGAATTTCCTGCCATCCGTGACTTTTCGGGAAGGGAACCTTTTTGCGATCCTGCGCCATCCGCTGCGGATCGACAGCATGGCGCTGGCAAACAATAGTGCTGCAAGGGCCGATAAGGGATACCAGATCGGGTAGCCCTGCCCTCTTGTCGCAAACGATAGCATATCCGTCAGATTCCCCGACCGTCATTTCGCCGTTTACGGAGGGGCCACCCCGGATACCGCCATGAGGATATGGGGATAGGAAAGGTCCCGGACGCTGTTGAGCGACGTAATGGTTCGCGTCTTCCGGTTGTACACCACCATGGCCGGCGTCCCCTCCACGCCGAAGGCCTTCACAATGGACTGGAAATATTGAACCCCCGCGTTGACATCCGCATAGTTCAGCGGGCGGTACGTGACTCCCAGCGGAGTTACGGCCTCCTGGACGTCCCCCGGCGTGGGTTCCTTCGTCCGCAGCGCCAGCTGAAGCAGCGCCTTCCGGATGTCGAGATATCTCCCCTTCTCCCGGACGAGGAAGCTCAGGTTGTAGGGGATATAGTTCATGGTCTCGGCATGGATGGGAATGTCGACGAAGATCAGCTTGGCCCGCCTCATGATGTCCGGATACGCTTTTTCCATATCCGGTTCCGCCTTTCGGCATGCCGGACAGAACCAGTCGGTGAACACGTAGACTTCGATCTCGGAGTTCATGTTCCCGATTGCCACCGGTAGCGTATTCGCGTGAACGTTGGGAGGCGATCCTATCCCGAGGAAGGCAATATACGAACCTGCAACCAACATTGCCGCCAGAAAGACGCCTTTCGACAGAACCCGCATCGTCGCTCCTCTCTCGGACCCGAAATGCTTCCTTGCGCCGGAAACATATCCGGAAGCAAGAGCAATCCCCGCCACGCCAACACATAATGCCACGGCAAGGCACATCGGACACCATCTTTTGATGACGGAATGCTGCACATAGAGAAACGTGACCTCCGCTCCACACGCCCCGGCAATCACCACCGGGAAGAGAATGCGGACCCCAGGACGGTCGCGGAGATGAAACAGAAGCAGGCAGAGAGCGAAGAATCCGATCCCGAAAAAGGGGAACTTCATCCCGAAAATCGTCCATGTGTACGTCGCCTTGCACGCTTCGGTGCAAAGGCCTACGGCGAGGAAAATGGAAAGCACGAGGCCCGTTGCAAGCCCCGTCCAAACCACCGCCATCCGTATCCCGAGGGATCGTATCCTGCCTGAAATCATGGACATCTATGGTATTTTACCCGGGAACATCCTGTCCAGGGAAGACCTGTCTGCACGGGTGCGCTGGACAGCAACACCTCCGGTCCCGACGGACCGGGGGAAGGAGGAGCATGTCACACCCCTTCCCTTGACGACTCCGTTCTGGCCACAATATTGCGGGCAGACCGAATCTGTTTGCCGGCAGGACAAAAAGCCGATGAAACGATCGCAGTCGGACGCGGACAAGGTGCTCTGTTGCCATCCCAAGCACCGCATTCCCCTCGCCCCCGGGATTCCGTGCCGGCCCCCCTCCCTTATTTACCGGAACCCCTTTTGGACAGTGGCGGGACGCTCTTTCCCCCGGACTGTTCTCGCTTCCTTCCTGGTCCTCGTTCTGCTCTCCCCGGCTCCCGCTTTCCCGGAAGAAAAGGGGTCTGGCTCCCCTTCCGCACTCCCCGGGAACCAAATCCCGACAGATCGGGAACTTGTGGACCGCGGCGCGGTGATCGGCGACATCCGCATCCTGCCCGAGAACATCTTCGACATCGAGGACCCCAGGGAGAACAACTGGCTCTTCCGTCTCGCGAACCGTCTCCACGCACGCACCCGGCCGTGGGTGGTCAAAAAACAGCTTCTGTTTCGTTCCGGCGACCCGTACAACCCTCGGCTCCTTGCCGAGTCCGAGCGTATCCTGCGGTCCAACTGGTATCTCTACGACGCCCGGATCAGGCCGATCGCCTTCGAGGATGGCCGGGTCGACATCGAGGTCCGCACGCGCGACGTCTGGACCCTGCAGCCGGGATTTTCGTTCGGGCGGCAAGGGGGAGAAAATACGACTAGTATCGATCTCCGCGAGAAGAATCTTTTCGGCCTGGGTTCGGAGATCGGCATCGCGAGCAGTTCGGACCCCGACCGTGACACGGAAAGCCTGAATTTCGCCGACGAGCACCTTTTCGGAACGTGGCTTAGAACGTCCATTGTGCTCGAGGACAGCAGCGACGGCGGGAGACGGAGTTTTCTGCTGGAGCGTCCGTTCTATTCCCTCGACACTCGCTGGGCAGCGAGCGGGTTTTACAACGATGACGACCGGATCGACACGCTCGTCGGGGTAGAGAGCATCGCCAGCCGGTACCGAACAAGGTCCAAATTGTACCAGGTTTACGGTGGATGGTCACCGGGACTGCGGGAGCGCCGGGTGTGGCGATTCTTCGCGGGGGCGAAGCGGGACGAATCCCGATTTTCGGAACCGCCCGAGGGTACGGGGGGACTCCCGGTTCCGGCTGACCGCGTGCTCGTGTATCCTTTTGTGGGCTTTGCTCTGACCGAGGACGACTTCGAAAAGGCGAAGAACCGTGACCAGATCGAGCGTACCGAGGATTTCTTCCTCGGTACGCGGCTTTCCGCAACGCTCGGTTATGCGACTCCGCAGTTCGGTTCGGACCGTTATGCCGTGCCGTTTTCCGTCTCCTTCGGAAAGGGGGGCCATCTTCGGGAACGATGGACGATCCTGGTCGATGGAATCGCTGACGGAAGAGTCGAGCATGGCAAAGTCCAAGACACGGCCCTGGAGGCCGACGGGCGCGTCTATCTCCGGGTGTCCCGCAGTCTGCTGTCTTTTGCCTCCCTCTCGTTGAGCCGCCTGATCAAACCGGATGACGACCACCAGTTGGTGCTGGGCGGAGAGACGGGACTGCGCGGATATCCCCGGCAATACCAGGCCGGCGACCGGCGATTTCTCTTCACGGTGGAACAGCGATACTTCACGGATTGGTATCCATTTCGCCTGTTCTATATCGGGGGGGCGATATTCTTCGACGCGGGCAGGGCGTGGGGCGGGAACGTGGTCGATCTACCGGATTCGGGCCTGCTGAAGGATGTGGGGTTCGGCCTGCGGATCGGAAACTCCCGATCCGGCCTCGGCAATATGATTCACGTGGATCTCGCGTTCCCTCTGGACGGCGACCCGTCGATCGACCGCGTGCAGTTCCTCGTCGAGACCAAGCAAAGCTTCTGAGGACCCACTGCGTGAGAAGCTCACCTGGCCCGACCGGCAGAATCCCTCGCCTTCGTATTCCCCGACAGGAAGTCCCTCAAATTCGAATCGGTCACGTGCCACCGTTTTCCGATCTTTACCCCTCTGATCCTGCCCGCCCGCAGGTAGGCCTGCACGGTCACCCGGGAAAGCTTGAGCATCCTGACGAGGTCCTCCACCTCGTACAGTTTCATGCCGCCGATGTTCTTCATGGGTTGGCTCTCCCTTGCCCGGCCTTGTTCAAGCTCCTTCCCTTATCTTAACAAAATATTACCCTACATTTGTTTTATTTAATTCATGGCTAATCTTTCTTATTCTATCTTATCATTAATTATCTTGTCTTATCATTACATAACATTTACCTGATGTTGCTTCCCCCTCCACTCCCTTCGATAATGGACGTACCTGGCGAGGCCGCCCCGAATGCCCGGAGCATTACCCGCTGCGCGTTCGGAGGGAGACCAAAAGGAGGCGAACGATGAGGCTCAACATCTGGGCGTTCGGATTCACATGCGCATTCGTCTGGGGGATCGGCCTGTTCTTTCTGACATGGTGGATCATCGCCTTCGAAGGGGCAACGGGTGAGATCACCTTCCTCGGGCATCTGTATCGAGGGTACAACATCAGCCCGGCAGGCAGTGTGATCGGCCTTCTCTGGGCTTTCGCGGACGGGCTCATCGGGGGACTGATCTTTGCCTGGCTGTACAACGTATTGGCCGCCCGTCTCCCCGGTGCGAGGGAGCGCGAGCGTCCTTAGGCCTTCGATCGTTTGTTTATAATTTGAAGACGATCAGCCAGAACAGGAAGACGACGCACCCGACGATCGCAAGGAAAGGGATGCTCGGTTCAAACCCTGTGAGGGTTGTTCCCCCTATACCGGAAAGAAGCGCAGCATATTCTGCAAGTCCCGCGTTGATCATTTCTGCCGTCCTGTCGCCCGGGGCCCGGTGCCTTTCCCCATCTTCCAGGATTATACGCCAGCGATCGGCATGGTGGAGACTGGTTTCCCTTCCTGACTGCCGATAATTGTCAGTGCCTGTTGTCCCCCCGTATTTCCTGTAGAAAAATTGTCATGGCGGAACGGATATTGCCTGGACATCCTGATATATATCTACCACTTATGCAAACAGCCCGTTTTGGACTGGATTTTGCTAAACGTAAATCAGGAAGAGAGGAAACCTGGAGGGGGAGACGATGGAGCAAATCTTTGCGATTTCGGATCAATTCTTCTACGCGGTTGAGTGGGGGGTTAAGAACGGCGGTTGGTGGTTCGTATTGGGAAGTTTCTCCTGTACTGTCTTTGTCGTCTTGGGGTTCTTTCGATCTCCCTATCGCTGAAGACCCGTTGCCTTTCGCGACGATGCCGGAGTCACGATCACGTCACCTTCGAGCAGATAGCACGTCTCCCGGTCTTCGTATGCCCAGGGAAACCCGGAAACCTCCTTCTCCCAGACCGGCCAGGAGAAAACGCCCAGCACCGTAGGCGTTTCCCCGGGTGCTCCTCTGACAATTTCGATCTTCATCCTTTTCCCTCTTTCCGAATTTGATATCCATTCGATAATGTTAGCTGTTGCATTGTTTTTCCCGTTTCCGTCCATTCACGAGAATTGTAAACAACCTGTGGATTATTCTGCGGAACATCGCTGATAATCGATGCGGGAAAAATCATCGGCGGCACCGGTGCACGGTTTCCGTCGGAGACAAACAGCATGCCCATATTTTAGGCATCCCTCCCTTTCTTGACAAGAGCCGGGAACAGGCGTATCCAGAAATTGTAAGGGGCATTCTCTCCGTAAACCAACCCATTTGTCATTCCGACAAGAGGAGTCTCCCATGAAACCCTTCAGGGATGAGAACGATAGTCCCATTACTGTCGCGGCCATGGTGATCCTTTCCATCTTCCTTGCCGCTTGCATGCTGATGATGGCCTTGTTGTAAACCCTGATCCCCGGTCTGTTCCGCCGGGGCGGCCCGTCAAGACAAAAGGAGGCGGATCCCATGAGAAAAACAATGGCTTGTCTACTTTTCTTCCTTGTGCTGCTGCTGGCGGTCTCCCTTGCCGGAAAGACGATCCAGCCCGGTGAAGTCCGCACGGCAGTGGGGACGGTGAGCGCCGTCGACATCCAGTCATCGGCCCTTGTTGTGGAAACACCCACGGCGAAGGGGGACCTTACGGTAGGGGTGACCATGAAGAAAGACGCCCCGGTTCTCAGGAAGGGAAAGAACGTGGGTCTCCGGGACCTCAAGGTGGGGGAAACAGTGACGGTCAGGTACGGACGGGATGGCGACATGCTCGTCGGGCTGGAGGTGCGTGCCCGGTAACCGAAGGAGAAGAAAAACTCTCGTCCGGGAAAAGGAGTCGGGTGGTTCCGCCCTACCCCTTTTTTTTAAGGGTCCCGCAGGCCGAATGTTTGCCTTGTTTCTTGCTTACTCCCTGAAGCCCCCCGATAATGTGCATAGCCCGTAAACGGAGAGACCCGTGTGACCGATAGGCCCCGCTGCAGAACTGTCCAGGCCTTCGCATTCGCACTTTCCCTGTTCATTCTGCCGGCGTTCTCCTGCAGCGGAAAGTGGGCAAGGCCATCCGTGCATCCCGCACCGGCCGGAGCGGCGAAACACGTCATCCTGTTCATCGGCGACGGCATGGGATTCGAGCAGGTCGAGGCGGCAGGAATGGTCGCCACGGGACGACCCGGAACTCTGTCCTTCGAGAGCTTTCCTTTCCGCGGTTCGGTGCACACCGGGAACGCGGATGGAGAAGTGACCGATTCGGCCGCTGCCGCGACAGCCATGAGCACGGGAATCAAAGTGGGCGATGGCGTTATCAGCATGGCGTTGCCCGGGAACGGGGCCCCGCTGGAAACCGCGCTCGAGCGCTTCAAGGCCTCCGGGAAAAGCACCGGCCTGGTCACGACGACCATCATCACGCACGCGACGCCTGCCGCCTTCGGCGCGCACGAGCCAAGTCGGCACAACTATTCCGGCATCGCAGAGGATTATCTCAACGATTCGCGGCCGAACGTGCTCCTGGGGGGAGCGGAACACCTTACGGCGGACGCGGCCGCCGCTGCCGGGTACACCGTCGTAATGGATCGAGACGGGTTGCAGGCTCTGGATCCAGAGGTCGAAGTCCTGGTCTCCGGCCAGTTCGGGCGCGGCGACATGCCCTACGAGGCCGACGGACTCGGCGGATTGCCGCCCCTTTCGGAGATGACCCTTGCGGCCCTGCGGATCCTGGAGAACGACCCGGACGGATTCTTCCTCCTGGTCGAGGGGGGCCGGATCGACCACGCGTGCCACGCCAATGACATCGAGCGGGTCATCGGGGAGATGATCGAATTCTCCCGCGCGGTAGCGATCGCCGCAGAGTGGAGCGACAACCACCCCGATACGTTGCTCATCGTCACCGCCGACCACGAGACCGGCGGGATGGAGGTGTTGGCGAACAACGGAGCGGGGAATCTGCCATCCGTCTCCTGGGGAACAACCGGGCATACATCGGATCCCGTCCCCGTGTTCGCGTGGGGGGTCGATCCCGCATCGGTCCCCGATGTTATCGAAAACACATACATATTCGATCTCTTGATGAATCCGCCCGTGAGGTCAGGAATCCATTCGTCCGGCGCGGCCATTCCATGACAGGGTTCGATGTGCCTGGCGCAGATGATGTACGACGCGAACACCGGATGGGCACGACCGCTCACATTGTCCGCACCGTGTGCACCCACGGACCGTAGCGGATGCAGGAATGGTTTGATACGTGTTGCGGGCCAGGTTGCTTTTCCCGTGATCCCTGTGGTACTGGAGACACCGCAGGATATCGGGAATAGCGATCCCCGAGGGGCAGCCCGGGGAGCATCTCCCGCACAGCCTGCAGACTTCCCGCCCGGTCGCGTCGACAATTCTTGACAGGGAATCGCTCTCCGCTGCGCTCAACGGTTTCCCGCTTGCGGCCAGATTCTCCGTGAGAATTTCGAACGTGTCCATCTCCGTGATGACGGCGGAAACCGCGTCGTTCCGCAGGACCCACTTCAGTTTCGCCCGGGGAAGGCTCACCCCCTCGGCCAGCAATGCGGCAAGATCCTCCCTCTGCCCTCCCGCCATGGTTTTCATCGCCACGACGCCCACGTCCTTCTCTTTGGCCAGGGCCAGCACCTTCCCGATCCCGGCGGGTTGCGGGGGATCGTCGCCGCCATTCCCCCCTTCCGAAAACGGCCCCGAATAGGCATTGTAGGCCACCGTGATCATGTCGTACCGACCGCTTTTGATGACAGGCATCAGGACATTTGCGGGATCCGTGTGGCAGGAGACGCCTGTGTACCGGATCTTTCCTTCCTGTTTCAGCTGTTCGAATGCTGCCAGCACCTCCTCATGTTCCGCCACCCGGGCGTCGGACAGGTTATGGATGAGCAGGATGTCCAGATAGTCGGTCTGCAGCCTCNNCGGCCGATCAGGCGCTCGCTGTTTCCGCCGGAATAGGATGATGAGGTGTCGACGTAGTTGACCCCCATTTCGATCGCCTTAAGGAAAACCGGCTCCGAGGGAGGGGGGCTTCCCCCCAAACTGATCTCCGAGATCATCAGGTCCGTACTTCCGAGACGCCGGTAGGTCATACTCCCCTTCCGAATCCTGTCGGCCGCCCGGTCCGTTCCTCCCTCCCGGGCAAACAGGGATCCCACCGGCATCCGGCTTACGATGGCAGCCAGCGCGGAGGTCTTCAGGAAGTCGCGACGGGTGATCCCGGGATTGCGGAGTTCTCTTTGCATACTTGATCCGCCCTCCGGATTGTGGACACGATGTTCGGGCCTCGGCTCTCTTCCCACGATTTTATCGCAAGGGGAGCGAGTGGCGACCTGCTATAGTAATCAAGAACGCGTTGAAGCGGAAACGCGGCGGATGCCGCGCAGACGATCCTATCGGAACGGTTCATGCTTGTTTTCGATGCAGATCATCGATTCCTGGAGCCTTTCATCGAGCACCAAGGGGAGCGGCGCGTTTTCTGGCGCAGGAAACCCAAGGCCATCGGCACTAGGTTCCTGCTCGCCAGGAAAGGGATGGCCGTCCCCCCCTCCTATCGTAACAGATCCGTCATATTCCTTGATTTCGACAGCGCATTCGGGACGGGCGGCCACGGCACGACGGAAGGATGCCTCATTGCCCTCGAGCATGCGATGTCGGGCGGAGAAACGGTCCTGGATGTGGGGACGGGAACGGGAATCCTTGCCATTGCGGCGCACAGGCTGGGGGCAGCCCGCATAACAGCCGTGGATATCGACAGGGTCGCATGTTCGGAAGCGAAAAGGAACCTCGCGATCAACGGAATCGAAGGGGACATTGTTGTGACGGAGGGCGGAATCGGAACCGTGGACGGGCGGTTCGACATCATCGCCGCCAACCTGAGAACCCCCGTTCTTGTCGGGCTCATGGACGAACTGATCGGGAAGCTGAACCCGGGAGGGTTCGCGATCCTCTCCGGGGTCATGGAAAAAGAACTTCACCCTTTTCTTTGTTTTCTTGACGCATATCCATTGGAAATATTGGATATACAAAGGATCCGTGGCTGGATGACCGTCGCTGGAAGAAGCGAACCGGACCATGCATCCCCTCCGATGCCCCGAAAAGGACGGTGAGGGACGAGGGCGAAGGGCCCGGGGACATCGGCAACGAGGGGAAACCACAAGGAACCACCGATCATCGAAGGAGAAGGGGGGCAGGCCATGATGAATGTGCCTTTGGGGAAGAGCGGGCTCTCGGTGTCCCGGATGGGATTGGGATGCATGGGGATGTCGGAGTTCTACGGCCCGGCGGACGAAAAGGAGTCGATCCGGACGATACACCGCGCCCTGGAACTGGGTATGAATTTCCTCGATACGGCCGACATCTACGGGGTCGGCCGGAACGAACAGCTCGTCGGGAAGGCGATCCGCGACCGCCGCGACACGGTCGTCCTGGCGACGAAATTCGGCAACGTCCGGGGGGAGGACGGCAGCTGGCTGGGCGTGAGCGGGAAACCCGAGTACGTCCGCTCCTGCTGCGAGAAGAGCCTCAAGCGTCTCGGAGTGGAGGTCATCGACCTCTATTACCAGCATCGGGTCGACCCCGAAACGCCGATCGAGGAGACCGTGGGCGCCATGGCGGAGCTCGTCCGGGAGGGGAAGGTCCGGTACCTCGGGCTTTCCGAAGCGGCCGCCTCCACGATCCGCCGAGCCTGTGCGACCCACCCGATCGCCGCGCTCCAGACGGAATACTCCCTGTGGACCCGCGACCCGGAGGGGGAGGTGATCCCCACCTGCCGGGAACTCGGCGTGGGATTCGTCGCGTACAGCCCCCTGGGAAGAGGAATTTTCGGGGGCTGGATCAAAGGGCCCGGAGACCTGTCGGCGGAAGATTACCGCCACAACCACCCCCGCTTCACGGGGGAGAACCTCGCACGGAATCTCGCACGGGTGAACCGTCTGGAGAAGATCGCGGCGGAAAAGGGATGCCGCCCCGCTCAGGTGGCCCTGGCCTGGGTTCTCGCGAAAGGGGAAGACATCGTCCCCATCCCGGGCACCAAGCGGGTAGAACGACTGGAGGAGAACGCCGGGGCGCTGGGGGTGAGCTTGACGCCTGAGGACGTCGCGCATTTCGAGGAGGCCTTTCCCCCGGGTGCGACCGCGGGAACCCGCTATCCGGAGTGGGCGATGAAAGCGGTCAACCGGTAGGTTTTCGCCCCGGGGGGGTCTCCCCGGATGACACTATAATCCTGCCCCCCACCGGTATTGCCAGATCAACGCGATCGTGTCGAAGTCGCTCCCTGTGCGTGCGGACACCCCGGTGCTGGCGAGGATTTTGACCGAGTGATACCGGTTCACGGGCAGAGCCAGGGTCGCGCCGAGCCGCGAGTTTTCCTGGAGGTCATCGCCCTCGACCCCGTTGACGGTTGTTTGACCGCCGCGATAGAAAGTGCCGTCCAGTGCGAACCAAATCCCGGACCGGAACGCATAGATGATGTGTCCCTGGAGGGAATAGAGAGGCTCCTGATCTTTCGTATTTCCCCCATAAAAATCGCTGTTCCGGGTATAGAAGTTTGCGGCTGCGTTCAGTTCCAGCGTCACCGGCCCCAATTCCTTTCCGATGCCGATCTCCGGCTTGAAGAACCACCGGTTCGT
>DOTC01000165.1 GCA_003513855.1 Deltaproteobacteria bacterium
GGGAAAGATCCCCTACTTCCTGGTCGTCCTCCCGGACTGGACGGGGAAGACGGTGGTGGTTGGGCAGCACCAGGGGTTCGACAACCCGTTCCGCGGGAAAATCGTGACGCTTCGCTGGGACGGGAAGGGGCTCGCCGAGGGAGATCCGCTCCCGCAGAATACGGACATCCTCCCGCTTTCGCAGGGCGTCCTGGGGCTTTCCTCCGCACGGTTCGGGGAGGAGTCGCGGCTGATCTATACCGATGAAACGTCGCGCCTCCGGATCGTCGATGCCAAAGGAGAGAGCCAGTACAAGTCGTCGAGGAGCCTGTACGGATCGAACATCGATTTCTTCGAATGGGGCCCTTACATCGAGATCGAAGGCCGGCGAAAGCCGTACCCCCTGAGGAAGGCGGTGCGCGTCGCCCCCGGCGGGGGGGAACTCCCCCTGGTCCTGATCCCGGAGGTCAAGGCGGGGCTCCTCGGCGTGGTCAGCGGGGTCTTCGAATCGACCCGCCTGGTCCTCCTGCAGTGGGACGGGGGGGATTTCCAGGAGAAGGCGGGGACTCCGACCAGCGGACAGTTCCTCTCGGGCGCCGACTTCCTGTCGACGTCCGGTCTTCGCCGGGGGGGGAAGGTCGTGGCCTCGGTGATCGAGAAGACGGAAGCCGCCTGGAGGGACAAGATCAGCCGGCTTGATTTATTCATTCTGGAATAAAGGGGAACCGGGTGGATACCGAGAAGGAATATTCTTGACATGGCTTATTGATGGTGGTATCAAGGTCGAAAAAAAACAAGGTTTCTAACGGAGAATTCTGCCACAATCATAGGGAACTTCGGAGCGCACGGGAAAAAACGGGAGATAACACTGGAAAGGGAGGAGGTGGTGGCTGGAGGGAGAAGAGGAAGGGATTCTTATGGATTCGTACTTGAGTTGCAGGGGAAGAAATAGGAACTCATCTCTTCAAGGAGGGGAATTATGAGGAAGTACCTTGTTGCTTTAGTTGCCGTGGTCGCCGTGGCGATGGTTGCCGCACCGGCGATGGCGGACATGAAAGCGAGCGGGTTCTACCGCTCGAAGGCATATTTGTCCAACTATAATGACCAAAGCGGGTCTCCGAGCTTAAGAGACAGTGAGGCGGAACAGAGCAACGCGTTCGTCGAGCAGCGGTTCCGCGTGAAGTTCGACTTCGGGAGCGAGAACGCGAAGGCGGTGTGGTACCTCGAGAGCGACATGATCTGGGGTGATTCATCCGGATCGGCCCCTCCCGGGGCGGCGGCCCGGAACGTGGGCGGTGCCCTCGGCGGCGACAAGGTCCAGACCGAGACCAAGAACATCTACGTCTGGTTCAAGATCCCCGACACCTCCGTCGAAACGACGTGGGGTCTCCAGGCCCAGAAGGACGCCTACAAGGGCACCTTCTACAACGCAGACCTGGCCGGGATCTTCGTGGAAGGGAAGTACGAGCCGATCAGCTACCTGCTCGGCTGGGGAAAGCTCTATGAGAACGCCGAGTGGAAATGGGACGACGCGACCATCTACCAGGTCGAGGTAGGGTGGGCCCCGTCCAAGGAGACGAAGCTGGGGTTCAACTTCTACTTCCTGCAGGATTCCACCGGGAAGCCGGGCGGGATTGGGAGGCTTGACCCCCTTGGCCCCTCCGGCGGGCCCGGCCCGGCCGACAACTACGACCTGAAGCTCTACATGCCCGGCATCGACGGCAGCATGAAGCTTGGCCCGGTGAAACTCAGCGGGTTCATCTTCTATCAGACGGGTACATTTGAATCAACCATAGGAGATCCCGACGTCGACGTGACGGCTTACGGGATGGACCTGCGCGGCGACCTGGCGCTTGGCCCCGGGAAGGTCTTCATCGAGGGGCTCTACTTCAGCGGCGGCGACAACCCGACCGATAAATACAAGGCGCCCATCACCTTCGGTGACTTTCAGACCACGTCGTTAACAGGCCCCGGCGGGTACGCAGGCTGGACCTCGCACAGAATGATAATGATGCTGCCGAGCTGGGATACGATCAACGTCTCCCAGTGCCTCGTCGGCTGCTCCGGCGGCGAGTACGGCGACAGCCTGGGCAACGGCGGCCGCGGAATTTGGTTCATCGGGGCCGGCTACAACCAGAAGATCGGCGACAAAATGACAGTAGAAGCCAACGTCGGATACCTGTCCGCGACCAAGCTGTGGAGCACGAATACGGCTGCGGGACTCGATGATTCCTTCCGGGATAAGGACATGGGCACCGAGATCAACGCGGGGGTGGACTACAGCCTCTCAAAAGGGCTGGAAGTCGGTTTCCACGCCGGCTACCTCTTTTTGGGCGGATTCGTGAAGGATCCTCCGCCTGCTAATGATTTCGAGGATGCCTACACCACAATAGCCCGGGTGAACTACAAGTTCTAGACGGGCAGCAGTCGGGGTAACACGCACAACCGACCCCCGGGGGGCGACCCCCGGGGGTTTCTTTCCTTATAGGGGACGTTGCTGAACTTTCCGGCACCCGGCGCACCCGCCGGGAAGGCCGGAAATTGGGTTTGACGGAACGCTCCCCTTTCCAGTACATTGGCATCTTTATTACGGGAGGCAAAAACACCGCATGTTCGAGAACCTGTCGGAAAAGTTCCAGGGAGTTCTCAAGAAGATGCGCGGGCACGGGCGCATCTCCGAAGGGAACATCGAGGAGGCGCTGCGCGAGGTCCGGCTGGCGCTCCTGGAGGCCGACGTCAACTACAAGGTCGTGAAGGAGTTCACCGCCGCCGTCAAGGAGAGGGCGCTGGGCGCGGAGGTCCTTTCCTCCCTATCCCCCGACCAGCACTTCATCAAGATCGTCCACGACGAGCTGGCGAAGATGATGGGAGGGGAGGGGCAGGACCTGGACCTGGCGAGGCGCCCGCCGGTCCCCGTCATGCTCGTGGGGCTCCAGGGGTCCGGCAAGACGACCTCCTGCGGGAAGCTCGCCCTCCACCTGCAGAAGCGAAAGCGGCGTCCGTTCCTCGTCCCGGCCGACGTCTACCGGCCGGCGGCGATCGAGCAGCTCAAGGTCCTGGGGGCCCGGATCGGGGTCCCCGTCTTCGACAGCGACCCTTCCGCCGACCCCGTCGAGATCTGCCGGCAGGCGGTCCGGCAGGCGGACCTGTCCGGCCTCGACACCGTTCTCCTGGACACCGCCGGGAGGCTCCACGTCGACGAGGAGCTGATGGAGGAGCTGCGCAGGATCCGGGAGGCGGTCGAGCCGGGGGAGGTCCTGCTGGTGGCCGACGCGATGACGGGACAGGACGCGGTCAACGTCGCCCGGGCGTTCCACGAGAAGGTGGGATTGACCGGCGTTCTCCTCACCAAGATGGACGGCGACGCGCGCGGCGGGGCGGCGCTTTCCATCCGGGCGGTCACGGGGGCCCCCGTCAAGTTCGTCGGGGTGGGGGAGAAGCACGACGCCCTCGAGGCCTTCTACCCCGACCGGATGGCCTCCCGGATNNCTCGAGCGCAAGATCCGCCGGAGCGAGTTCACGCTCGAGGATTTCCGGGACCAGCTGATCAGCATCCGGAAGATGGGGTCGATCGAGGACCTCCTCGGGATGATCCCGGGGATGGGGGGGAAGATGAAGGAGCTCAAGGCGGCCGCCCCCGACGAGAAGGAGCTCGGGCGGATCGTGGCGATCATCGACTCGATGACCCGCGAGGAGCGCGGCAACGCGAAGATCCTGAACGGAAGCCGCCGGAAGCGGATCGCGGAGGGAAGCGGGACGACCGTCCAGGACGTGAACCGCCTGCTCAAGAACTTCCAGCAGGCGGAAGGGATGCTCCGCCGGTTCTCGAAGGGGGCGGGGAAGAAACGCGGGAAAGGAATGCCGTTTTTTTAGGTGGACTTGCGGAAAAGACCATCGGAAGATCGATTCGGGAGGTGAGGAAATGGCGGTAAAGATTCGTCTGACGCGGACGGGCAGAAAGAAGCTGCCCTCGTACCGCGTCGTGGTGGCCGATTCCCAGGCGCCCCGGGACGGCAGGTACATCGCGAGGGTGGGCGTCTACGATCCGAAGGAGAACCCGCCCCGGTTCCTGGTCGACGAGCAGCTGACGCTCAAGTGGCTGCACCGGGGAGCGCAGCCGACGGAGACGGTCCGGAGCCTGCTCCGGAAGGCGGGGATCTGGAAGAAGTTCCACGAAGAGAAGAGAGAGAAGAAGGCGGTGGCGTAGAGAGCCGCATCCCCCGGGACGCGCGGCATGGAAGGCGGCAGGGAGCGGCGCGCGATGACGGACAGCCTGGTCGAGGTCGGGCGCGTAACGGGGCCACACGGCCTGGCGGGGAAGATCCGGGTGAAGACCTATGCGGGGGACCCCTCCGGGCCGTTGCACGCCCGGACCGTTCGTCTGTCCGCGGAAAGCCCCGGGGGGGAGACGCGGGTCCGCGACTTCGAGGTGAGGGCGGCGCAGCCGCAGGGCGGCTTCGCCGTTTTTTTGTTGGACGGAATCGATACCCGGGATGCGGCGAGGGAGTGGTCGGGCGCATCCGTCTCGGTCTTGCGGGAGGAACTCCCCCCCCCGGCGGAGGACGAGTACTACTGGGTCGACCTGGTCGGCTGCGAGGTCGTGACCGAGGCGGGGCACCGCGTCGGGGAGGTCGCCGCCCTGGAGGCGGGACCGGCACACGACTGGCTCGTCGTCCGGCGCGAAGGCGGGGAGTCCCTCCTTCCGATGGTCGAAGAGTTCATCCGCGAGGTCGACGTGCGGGGGCGCCGCATCGTGGCGTCCCCCCCGGAGGGGTGGTAAGGTGCGGATCGACATCCTGACCCTTTTTCCCGGGATCTTCGCCGGGCCGCTGGACTACAGCATCCTCGCCCGGGCGAAGGAAGCGGGACTGCTTTCGGTCGCGGTGCACGACCTGCGGGAATACGCCGGGGGGCGGCACCGGGTGACCGACGAGCCGCCCTACGGGGGGGGCGGCGGGATGGTGATGAAGCCGGAGCCGATCTTCGCGGGCGTGGAGGCGATCCGCGAACGGTTCGGGCCGGGGAAGGCAATCCTCCTTTCCCCCCAGGGGGAGATCCTGACCCCCCGCCTGGCGCGCTCCCTTGCCGCGGAAGGGCACCTCATCCTCATCTGCGGCCGGTACGA
>DOTC01000019.1 GCA_003513855.1 Deltaproteobacteria bacterium
CCCCGAGATCCAGCCCGAGGATGCAGACCCCTACGTCCGGATCATGGCGACGGGACGTTCCGACTACCCGAACCAGATCAACAACTCCCTGGTTTTCCCGGGGATCTTCCGCGGGGCGCTCGACTCGCGTGCCTCCTGCATCAACGAGGAGATGAAGCTGGCGGCGGCGCACGCCATCGCCTCCTGCGTGGGGAAAGATGAGCTCTCCGAAGACTACATCATACCGTCGATGTTCAACCGGAAGGTCGTGCAGGCCGTCGCGCGCGAGGTTTCGCGGGCGGCGCACCGCACCAAGGTCGCCCGCCGGGCCTCCCGGGCGTATTCCGAGATCCACCTCGAATAGCGGAGGCGTTGTGATCAACCCCCTGATATTCCGAGAGTACGACATCCGGGGAAGGGTGGGGGTGGACCTCACGCCCGGGACGGTCCTCTCCATCGGGAAGGGGTTCGGGACGTACGCGGTCCGCAACGGGGTCGTCTCTCTCATGCTCGGGCGGGACTGCCGGCTGAGTTCCCCCTCCTTCCGGGACGCCATGGCCGAGGGCCTCCTGTCGACCGGCGTGGACGTCGTCGACGTCGGGATCTGTCCCACCCCCCTCCTGTACTTCTCCATCTTGCAGTTCGGGGGCGGCGGGGGGGTGATGATCACGGGGAGCCACAACCCCCCCGAGTTCAACGGATTCAAGATGTGCGTGGGTGCCTCCACCCTCTACGGCGGGAAGATCCAGGAGATCCGGCGGATCATCGAGGGGGGGGACTTCGCGACCGGAAGGGGACGGGAGAGCCGGCGGGAGGTGGTGGCGGACTACAGCGAGTACGTCCAGTCGAACATCTCCATCCCGCGTCGGCTCAAGGTGGTGGTGGACGCGGGGAACGGGACCGCGGGGCCGGTGGCGCCGCCCCTTTTCCGCGCGTTGGGTCTGGAGGTGGTGGACCTCTTCTGCGAGATGGACGGGCGGTTCCCCAACCATTTTCCCGACCCGACGGTCCCGGAGAACCTCCGCGCTCTCATCCGGGCGGTGCGGGAGACGGGCGCGGACGTGGGAGTCGCCTACGACGGCGACGCGGACCGGATAGGCGCCGTGAACGAAAAAGGGGATGTGCTGTACGGGGATTACCTCCTGGCCCTCTTCGCCCGGGAAATNNCACGGCGGGAAACCCATCATGTGGAAGGCCGGCCACTCCCTCATCAAGCAGAAGATGAAGGAGGAGTCGGCGGAGGTGGCAGGCGAGATGAGCGGGCACATCTTTTTCGCCGACCGGTATCTCGGGTTCGACGACGCCATCTACGCCTCGGCGAGGCTCTTCGAGATCCTCGCGCATTCCGACCGCCCCTTGAGCGAGATGCTCTCCGACCTCCCGCCCGTCGTCGCCACACCCGAGATCCGGGTGGACTGCCCCGACGAGCTCAAGTTCCGCATTGCGGAGCGGGTGGCGGAGATCGTCCGGCCGCTGGCGCAGGAGGTGATCGAGGTGGACGGCGTGCGTGCGCTTTTCGACGGAGGGTGGGGGCTTGTGAGGGCGTCCAACACGCAGCCCATCCTTGTTCTCCGGTTCGAGGGAAAGGACCGGGAGACGGTGGAGCGGATTCGCGGGGTGATGGAAGGAGCCGTGGGAACCGCCAGGGCCGGGATCCTGTGACGGTTCCCGGTTGACCGTTTTCAAGGCCATACTGCTGGGTATCCTCCAGGGGGCCACCGAGTTTCTCCCGGTGAGCAGCTCGGGGCACCTGGTTCTCGCGCAGCAGGTCCTGGGACTCAAGGAACCCGAGCTGGCGTTCGACATTCTCCTTCACCTGGGCACGCTGCTCGCCATTCTCCTCTTTCTCCGGAGGGAGATCGCCGAGGTGATCGGTTCTCTTTTCCGGCGGGATCCGGAAGAACAGATCGAACCATGGGGACGCAGGGATCTCCTGCTGATGGCGGTGTCCACGGTGCCGACCGGCATCATCGGGTACGCCTTTCACGACGCGGTGGAGAAGGGGGTCTCCGTCCGGGAAGTGGGGATCGCCTACCTGGTCCTCACGGCAATCCTGCTGATCAGCAACCTCCGGTTCCGCCACAAGATGGACCCCGATCGGATCGACCTCTGGGAAGCGTTCGCCATCGGGATCGTGCAGGGGATGGCCGTCCTTCCCGGGCTTTCCCGGTCCGGTTCGACGATATCGCTCGCCCTCGTGCTGGGAATCGGTGCGTCGCGAAGCGCGAAGTACTCCTTCTTCATCTCCATCCCGGCTATTCTGGGGGCGGCGGCCCTGCATCTGCACAAGGGCGGGTCGGCGCTGCCCCCGGTCCTTCCTTCCGCCCTGGGCTTCCTCCTGTCCCTCGCGGTGGGGTACATCGCCCTGACGTTGGTCGAGAGGCTGGTTACCCGGGGGAAGTTTCTCCGGTTCGCCCCGTACACCTTCCTGCTCGCCGTTTTCTGCTTCTACCTTTACGGGAAAGGATAGGACCCGGTTCGACCTTTCTGCTCTGTCCGCCGCGCCCCGGACTCCCCGGGTTCGCCGGAGGGAGTTACCCTGCCTGGATGCGGCGCCGCGGGGTGAGGATCGCGCCGGCGAGCTCCTCCCCCGCCGGGAGAACGGCCCCCGGCCAGAGGATGGATCGGGAGACCGACGCCCCTTCGGCAACCGTGGCGCCGTCCTCGATGACGGCAGATGGGCCGACCCGCGCGCCACGGGCGAGCTTCGCCTTCGGGGAGATATAGACGGGGGGGATGGTCGTGACGCCGTCACCGTCTGCATCCGGTGTCTTCACGGCCTGCTTCTTCCCCGAGAGCATGGCGAGGGTCCCTTCCAGATAGTCTGCCGGGGTGCCGAACTCCTGGAAGCTCCCCGACGAAAGGAACCCGAAGACGGGGGCCCCGTCGGCAACGAGGGGAGTGTAGGTCTCCCGGATGATGCACGACGCCCTCGCCGGGGGGATCCTCGAGAGGAGCGCCGGTTCGACGATCTGGCACCCCGTGTAGAACCCGGATCGCGTTCCCTCGCCGGCCTCGTTCCCGAACCCGGTGATCCGCCCCTCTTCCTCCACCCAGATGGGCGTGTACCGTTTCGCGGTGTCCGGAAAGAGGATCAGGGTGGCCAGCGCTTTCTTCTCCCGGTGAAAGGCGAGGGCGGAGGCAAAGGGGAAGGAGACGACCGTATCCCCGTTCATGGTGACGAAGGTGCCCCCTTTCAGGAGCTCGCGGGCATTCCAGATTCCTCCCCCCGTGCCGAGAATGACAGGCTCCAGCGTGAAATCGACGCGAACGCCCTTGCCCGCCCACCCCGTCACGCGCTGCTGGATGAGTTTCGGGTGTGTGTGGAGGTTCATGACGAACGAGCGGATCCCCGTCCGCCGGAGGAACTCCATGTTGTAGGTGCAAAGGGGCCGGCCCAGGACCGGGACGACGGGCTTGGGCAGTTCGTAGGAGAGCGGGCGAAGGCGGGTTCCCAGGCCGGCTGCGAGGATCATCCCTCTCATGACGGCGCCTCGGAAGCCGCCTTCTCCGCGAGGTCGGACAGGATCGGCAGGAGTTTCCGGGCCAGCGGCTTCATCCGCGGGTTCCGGTCGAAGTTCGAACAGAGGTGGGCCACGGTCGGCGGAATGAACCGGAGGTAGAACGTTTTCCCGAGGTTGTGGGACTGGTTCCCGAACGTGCCGATCGCCTTGACGTTCCTTTGCAGCGCGGAAACGTCGAGACGGTACGCGAACGTGGTCTGATCCCCCCCCATTCTCCTGAGCCCGGCAGGGGCTGCGTCCCGGTACGCGTAGACGAGTTCGTCGACCGCCTTTTCGGGAAGCGTCACGTAGGAGTCCCGCAGGAGGGAGCAGAGATCGTAGAAGACGTTTCCCATCCGGGCGTCCTGGAAATCGAGGACACGCAATGCCGGGCCCGCACCACCCTCCCCGCCGGGGATCACCATGATGTTCCGGCTATGGTAATCGCGATGGGCGAGGATGCGCGGGAGCCCCGCCAGTTCCGAGAGAAACGGCAGGAACAGGTCCTCCAGGGCGCGCTCCTCGGTTTCCGACAGGGCGATTCCCCCGTACTTCCGGACGGCGTTCTCGAAAAAGAAGTCGATCTCCTCGGCGAATTTCCCCACGTCGAACGCGAGGCGGGAGGGGATCGCATCCCCGTCGAGCGCTTTCGTCCCGTCCCATTGGATGCGGACCAGGATCTCGATGCACCGCCCGTAGAGCGGGAGCACCTCTTCCGTGGTGCGGGCGGAGTGGACGACCCCCTCCAGCATCGTGTCGCCGGCGTCCTCCAGGAACAGCCGTTTGGCTTCGGGGACGGAAAGGTAGATCTCGGGAACGGGGACCCCCGCTTTCCGGAGGTACCGGTGCACGTT
>DOTC01000200.1 GCA_003513855.1 Deltaproteobacteria bacterium
CGTTCTCCTGTCCCTTCCTGTCCTCTCCTGTCACTTCCTGTCCATTCGGCGGAGGGCCTAAACGGTTGAAATCCTTGTATTTCAAATATATTTATTGCATCTTCTAAGCAGCGGGTCGGGGGTTCGAGTCCTCCCAGGCGCGCCAACTTTCCTTTTGCATATCAAGCAATTGCGGACTCTACCTTATCAGAAGGTTCCTCGTGAGAGGCCGTTGTTTGCACGGGGTTTGCAGTCCGTACGGCTTTCCCATCAAATCTTCCCCCCATCACAATTCGGCCCGAAGAGCATTAGCGCCCCTCGGACCGATTTGAGGGGGGCAGGTCAGATAGACGTGTCCCTGATGAACCGCTACCTTTATTACGATATGGAGAGCGGCAAGCTGCTGCTAGAAGCGGGGCAGTCCTTTGCGGAGGCGACCATCTTTGAAGAGGGGAAATTCCCCGTCCGCGGGAACCAGATCCGGATCCTCAAGGCGGATGCTTTCCTCAGTGCACTTGGTCTCTGACATTCCATCGGCTTCCGCCCAGGGGGCTGTCCTTCCCAATCTTCCAACTCCCTGCGCAAATGAGAACATGGGATCGATCCCCTTTGTTGGCAATCTCCCCGCAAGGAAGAACGCGTCTTCCTTGAAGTTCACGATCATGGGGGCAGCCGTGACCTCAGCCAGGAGGGCTAGAGCCAATCCTCCTGCAGGACCTCGCCCTTAAGGCTCGCAACCATGCACCGCACGGGCACCTTGCGGCTGCTTCCCCGAAGAGCCTCGGTCGCCAGCGCGACCAGCCCGTGGCAGCAGGGGACCTGCATGATCAGGACCGTCAACGTGTTGATCCGGGCCTTCTCGAACAAGGCCTTGATCTTGGCGACGTAGGCCTCCTGTCCTCCGTCCAGCTTCGGACAGGCGATCGCCAGCCCCTTCCCCTTGAGGTGCTCGTTGTGGAAATTGCCCATGGCGAACGCTGCGCAGTCGGCCGCCAGGAGAACGTCCGCCCCCTGGAAGTACGGCGCCTCCGGAGAGACCAGGTGCAGCTGAATCGGCCACTGCCGCAACTGCGAGGCAATCCGGACCTCCGCCCCTCCCTCGGGGGTGTCCTCCTGCTGGAACTCAAGCATCCGGGAACCTGGACAACCGCAAAATTCGCTCATCGAACCACCTCCGCCTTTGCATCGAGATATCGTGCTTCCAGACCCGCCACGAAGGCTTCGTACCGCTGCCCCGCCTCGAGAAATGTTTCGTCCACCGCCCCGAACCTCGCGAAGAGCTCGCCCACCTGGCGGGTGGTCAGGTTCCGGTCCATCCAGGGGTACAGGATCTCGTCCTCCTTCCGGATATGCTCCGTCAGGATCTCCCCGTACTCCGAGAAGTTCCTCGAGACCTCACCCGCGTCGCGACGCCCGAGCGCGTCGAGAACGCCCTGCACGCAGACCCTGCCCCGGCGGTGGTCTTCGAGCATCACCTGGAGGATCTCCAGCCCCTCGTCGAAACAGGCGAAGAGAAGGTCTTCCTCCTTCGCGTGGTGGAACCGGTCCGCGTAGGAGCGGATGAAGTCCACCGCGTCGAGGATACGCTCGCGTCCCTCGCCGGACTCCACATCGAGCCCCGCGGTCAGCGCCGGGATGAGGGCGACGAAGCGCAGGATCCGTCGGTGCTCCTCCACCAGCATCTTCATCGGCGGCGAATAGGAGACCTTACTGGCCCCGGCCGCGCGATCTCTTCCCGACCGCGGGATCGCCACCGCCTGGCCGGGGGCCACGACTGCCGCGATCCTGCCCATCAGCTCCTCCTCGTCCCCGGGGGAGAGGTTGTGGATCTCGACGATGTCGCGCAACAGGCAGGTGCCCACGCTGCACGGGACGCATCCGATGGCGTAGTCCTCGAGGATCGTCCCGAGCGCCGGGAACCGGCCGATCAAATCCTTGATGGGGCTTTGCAGGAATCGCTCCATGGGGCCTCCTTCTCCGTTTGGCCCCATTGTCCTCGAGGACGCGCGGCGTGTCCTTGACCGGGATCAAGCCGTTGGTACCCCCCGGACGCGCCCTTAGCTAAAGCCGGATAGAGCACTTGCTTCCCAAGCAGCGGGTCGGGGGTTCGAGTCCTCCCAGGCGCGCCATAATCTTCCTTCAGTATCAAGCGCTTCCCGGACACAACATACAAAGAAGATCCGCAGGAACCCCGGTTGTTTGCACGGGGTTTGCTGTCCGTGCGGTTCACCAAAATGACGCGTAACTCCCCCCAAGCGAAACGCAGTCACCGAGAGGGCAATCTAAAATGATAAGAAGCGGTAACCCGTAAACAGACCCGAACCTGTCCCGAGGGACAAGAAAGGAAAATAATCATGCCACAACATTCACTGATCGACATTGCCAAAGCCCCGAACATCGCCTACGGCAAAAAGGACTGGGATGCCGTCAGGGCTTCGGTCACACCCGGCGTGTATGATCGTTGAGATCGGAGACGGAAAAGTAAAGTCGATGCGCCATTACTTCGACATGGCGACGTTGATGCAGCAGCTTGGGATTTCGAAGGCCGCCTGATCCGAGTCGGCGTTCCCCTCAGGTTGTTGCCTGTCGCAGGAGACGGGGATGGAACCCCGACTCCTTTTTCGTTTGATGAGTTACACACTGTCAGATGGAAGGGGGTTTCCCCCGCCAACACCCTATCCGGGAAACCCCTTTTCACCCCGAAAATGGCGGTTGTTTGCGCGGGGTTTGCGGTTACTTTGGCGGGAAATGCGAAAGAATCCCCTGTACCGCATCCTTCAGGTCGCTCGAAGCCGCATCGGTGTCGATGGTGCCGAATGCCGTCCCACGCCAGACCAATTCCCTGTTCTCGGTTTTGTAGATGCTCAAGTTCAGCATCCGGAGCCGATAGCCGCTCTGTCTGTTGTAAATGTCGGATTCGTAATTCACCGTTATCACGAGATCGGACGGCTCGGAAACCTTGGTGAAGCCTTTCTGTGCGAGGATTGGATCCGCAAGATCCTGCACATTTGTTTCAAGCAGGTGGTCCGGCTGGTACAAGGACGAAGAAGGGGCCCACGCATAACTCTTCTGATCCGCGAATTTGGTCTTCGTGTCGTAGGAATATTTGATCGTTGTTGCACACCCCGTCATGATCAGGACTGACAAAAAGATTGTCGCTATCATTGCCCAGCGTTCTTTTCCTCTGAATACGCTCATCAGGATACCTCCTGCGCAATGATGATCGGACAATTGCAGATGTTACCCTGTCGATTCTGACGAAAAGAGCGTATCGAAATACCCTGATCGTGGCAATAGAATACTCCCCCATTCCCTCCCTCCCTCGTTGAGCGCCATGCTCCTGGGTGTGCGACGCCACAGGTTCCGGCCCTCCTCAACGTGTCCCCGGTCCCGTCAGAAGCTGATCCCCAACCCGCCCGCCCGTCCGCTCACGTTTCGGCCGGAGCGATATCTGCCCATCAGGCGGACGCGCGTGACCCAGGTGTCCCAAGCCCCGGTTAACTGGCCTGGTAATGGTTTGCTTCCTCATCGTATCCTCATTTGCCACGACATACACCACGATTAACATTTCCAACAATCCCGACTTTTATGATGTTTCATTCCAAATCAACGCTTCCGGCCAGGTGGTCTGGAGTGGACAAAGTCTCGATCTTTATACGGTCTTACTTTACGACCCTATCAGTGGCGTCAGAGAAATCCACAAAACGTTAATCCTTTATTTTTTCATTAAAATGGCCGATAAGAGTTTTGTTATCTTTTTATCCTCCCTTAGGGGGGCAATATGAAGAAACATATTTTTGTAAAATATTTTTCGTGTGTTGCAATTTTTGTTTTATCAGCATGTGGGGGCGGAGGAGGAGGCGGATCAGAACAATCCCTCTATCAAATTCCGTATACCGGGATTTCCACAGCAGCCCTGATCACCGAAAACAACGCGGAGGCACTCGTACTGGGTTCCTTTCTTGGTCCACCGGTATTGACGGGGGGTGTCGTCCCATTGCGTGAGGGATCCGACGTTTCCATGTCCAACCGCCGATGGAATTCCACCCCCGGTCTCGTACGGGAAACGATTCTGAACGGACTCGAGCGGAGCATCGAACGTTTTGATCCGGAGTCTGCTTCTCCCATGGAGTCGACGGTTGCTCGACCCTCGGCGACGGAGGAATGGACAGAGCAGGGCCTTTGCGGAGGAACCGCTTCCTACAGCGTCACGGTAAACGAAGGCACAGGGGATATAATCGGAAACATCACATTCGCGGACTACAACGATTGCGAGTCCGTCATGACCGGTTCGGCGAGTATCTCGGGGAATATCGATCCGGCAATGCTTTCTTACAGATGGGTGAATCTGCATATTGGCATCATCACCGTGGTTTCCGCCGGGGAATCCCTTTCCTTGAGCGGCACGATGGAAAGCGATTGGCAGGTCTTTCCGATGACCGTCACGTTGAACTTGAGAATCCGGGATGACGGAACGGGCGGGGTGTTCTGGTACGAGGATTACGTCACGACCGATGGGATGTCCGGTCCCTACACGGAAATGACGATTGCAGGGAAATATTATGACCCGGCGTACGGGTTCGTGGTTCTTTCGACCGACAACCCCTTTCACACCGACATGGCCGGGACCTGGCCGTTCGAAGGTATCCTCCGGGCAGCGGGCGGATCGGCTTCGACGGCATGGCTGATCGCCGTCGACTCCTTCCTCTACCGGGTCGAGGCGGACACCGATGGAGACGACGCCCCGGAGTTCGTAGGACAGAACCTTCACTGGCCGGGTGCGAACCGGGAACCCGTCTCCGATGGGACGGTCGATCAATACGGAAACGTCGGGTGTCCGGTGAACCTGGTCGGATCGGGGTTCGACGCTGACGGCGACACCCTGGCCTACTCGTGGCAGATCGTGTCGGCACCCGCGGGAAGCACCGCGGTCCTATCCGGGGACACGTCGGCCCAGCCCTCCTTCTTCCCCGATCTCCAGGGAGAGTATCTGTTCGAAGTCGTCGTAAGCGACGGATACGCCGACTCCCGGGTATCGTTGGGGCCCCTTGCTGTGGGAGGAGGCCGGTTCTGCTCCGGAAACGGGTCCGGGCTCGTCCCTGTTGGCTCCCAGGGAACCGGAGTTGCCATTGGCGATGTGAACGGGGACGGGCGCAACGACATCGCGTTTGTCACCGGGTATTCCGATTCCCCGGACAACGACGGGAAACTGTTCGTCCTGCAGCAGGACACCTCCGGGGGGATGTCCTCTCCCATCCGGTACGATCTGCCCTCGAGTTTTTCCAACTGGCCTGCCTCGGTGGCCGTTGGCGATCTCAATCACGACGGGAGGAACGACCTTGCCGTCGGTATCGATAGGTACGGCATCCAGATTTTTCTCCAGAACTCCCTGGGCGGGCTGGACCCTTCGTCATTGCTCTCCGCATGGGACTCGTCGAATGTCCGGATCGCGGATCTGAACAATGACGGACGGGATGACCTCGCGGGGATCGCCTGGGGGAGCAACACCGCCACGGTGTGGTACCAGGATGTCGCCGGATCCCTCGGCTCCCCTGTGACCTACGACGTCAACCACGGCGGGAACGACGACCTGGAACTCGAAGATCTGAACAACGATGGCCGGAAGGACATGGTTGTCATGAGCGGCCAGGGATTGTACGACAATTTCGGGGTTCTCCTGCAGAATGCCACCGGAGGACTATTCCCTCCCGTGTACTATGACCTCGGGGACTCCTCCCTTTCCTACGGCCTGGCGACGGCAGACCTGACCGGAGACGGCCGGAGGGACGTGGCCTTGAGCCACCTCGGGTGGATCAGCGTCTTCCCGCAGAACGATTCCGGAATGCTCGATCCCCCGGTCGGGTATCCGTTCTTCGAAGGCGGATCGGGAGACGTTTCCGCCGGGGATTTCGACTCCGACGGGCGAACCGACCTGGCGGGGGGATACGGCGAATCCGGCATCGGCGTATTCTATCAGCGGACTGACGGCACTCTCTTCCCCTTCGACTTCTACAGGCTCCCCTTGAGCACCGCTGGCGGGTACGGCATCCGGTCCCTGACCGTCGGGGACATCAACGGAGACGGGCGGGACGACGCAGTCGGTGGGCTGTGGGACGGCATCGTGATTTTCCGCAATACCGGTCGCATGTAAATTGGGTAATTCAAGGGGCGGGGCCCTCCCCGCCCTCTTTTTATTCTCTCTTTATTCGCCGTCTTGCCCTTGCATTGATTCTTCTTCTCGGATTTTGGAAGGGAGAGCGGTACGGACCGCAAACCCCGCGCAAACAACCGCCCTTTTCGGAGTGAAATAGGGGGTTCTCGTAGTCGGTGTTGACACCGGAAACCCCTTGCAGTATGACGATTTTCCTCTCGGACGCGCCCTTAGCTCAGCCTGCCAAGCGGCGGGTCGGGGGTTCGAGTTCTCCCAGGCGCGCCACTCCTTTCCCATCGGGTCGGTTTCCTCCCTTGTCAATCATGAACCAAAACGGTATATTACTAACCTGTCCTCTACCAGGCATAAGGTTTGGAAGGTCGACAGCGGGAAGACCCGACGGCGGAAATGAACGGGAAGGTACCGACCGCTCATGGGGGTTGTGGCAATGCTGATCGAGTGCGGCAGCTGCCGGGCACGCTACCGAATCAAGACATCGATGCTGAAGGGATTCAAGGGAGCGGAGGTGCGCTGCCGCAAGTGCGGAGGAATGATCGTCGTCCTGACCCCGGGGAGCGAATCCGGGACTCCGGAGCCGGGCGGCCGCTCGAAACGGAGAACTCCCCCTCGCAGGCCGTTTCCCGCAACGGGAAAAGCGGATCGCGCGGCCGGGGATGAGATGGCGCATCCGGTTCGTTCCAAGCAAGGCCTGGAGCAGATGGAGGGGGGGGCGCAGGCCGGCATGGCGCTCCTGGAAGAGCCTGACACCGCCGAATCCGTCCCCGACAACGTGTTCCAGCTAGGCCTCTTTCGAGGGGTGCCCCCTAAGCATCCCCCTTCCGAACCTTACGATATCTCGGGGCAGATCCGGATGGATCCGGCTGTCTCCCCCGGGAGGAAAGGGCTCGCCGGAGAATCCCCGCGCCCGCCCGCGCCCGCCCCGGAAAGACAGGACCCGGCCGGCTCGATATTCCCCGAAGAACCGATCCCCTGGGAGAACGAAGGCGTCACCCTGCTGTCCACCGAAGCGCCCCCCCTCTCCCCGGGCAAACGGGAGGACTTGGAGAACCCGTTCTCACCAACAACTCGCTTCCAGGGGAGCAACTCCTTTCGCGTGGGCCCGCGTCCCTCGCACGTAGCAATCGTCTATCTTCTTCTATTGCTCCTGGGCGGGTGCGGATATCTGCTCGTCCGCTTTCTCGCCAATATCGCGGGTGGAGGTGTATAAAGGGAAACCGCACATTCTGGCTGCCCGGGCATGGTGCGTAGAGTAACCTGACCGAAGCGGAAACGAACCCTTCCTCTTGGTCATCCAAGAAGGAGAATGGTTCCAGGAGGGAAGAAGCTATGGGCGACTGGGACATCGGATTTGCGATGGTCGCGGCAAGGCTCGCAACCTCCGAGATCGGAAGAGAGCGTGAAGCACCGAAGGACCCGGGCAGGCGTGCTTTGGTTCAAACACCGGGGAGAGGGCAGGAGAACCGAAGACGCCCGCTTTCCGGAGTGAAAATGGAGGTGATCAAGGGGAAACTCCTCCTGGTTCCCTCCTCCGAACCGCCGAAGCAGAAAAGCCCCGGCACGGGCGAGATCGTACCTTCCCCAGGGGAGCGGTAGAACCGGCCCCCGTCATTCCTTCCCCTGCAGGCGGTCCAGCAGGGAGGTCATCCTCTCTAGGTGGGCCCGTTCTTCCGCGGCAAGAGCGTCAAATACTTCCCTGGACGGTTCGTCCCCGACCGATCTCCCCATCTTGATGTAGCGGTCCAGGGCGTTCGCTTCCATCGCGACGGCGAGTTCGACGACCCCCCGAGGCATCTTTCCCCGGGCCCAGGCCAGCGCTTCGCCGACCGGAATTCCTCCCTCCATCATCCCGCCGGCCTCGATTCCTTCCGGGGGCGCAAGGTCCGCTCCCTCCCCCGCGATCCGGACGTGAAGAACCCGAAGGGTTTCCTTGTGCCGTTCCTCCGCGAGAACGAGGGAACGGAAAAGCGCGGCGTCCTCCTCGTCCTCCGCCTCCCGTGCGATGCCCTCGTAAAATGCGCGGTTCCCCTCCTCGAGGGCCCAGGAAAGCGAAATCAGCTCTGCGGCTCCCGACGCCCGGGAGAAATACGCCAGCCCCGCATCGTACGTTCCTTCCGCAACGAGGCCGTTCCAGGCGTTGATCCCTCCCGCCATGCTGTAGACCCTCGAGAAGCCCGCCTCTTCCAAGGTGGCCGCAGCGGCACGGCTGCGGACCCCGGACCTTCAATACGTAATGGTCGGCTTGTTCCTGTCGAGCTCATGGAGGCGATCCCCGAGTTCCGCGATCGGGATGAGCCGGGCCCCCGGGAGATGCCCGCCCTCGTATTCTCCCGGTTGCCGGACATCGACGAGATTGACCGTATCGGCGCCCTTTTCCTTCAGGAAAGNNCCCCGCGGGAAGATTCCCGACGCTCCCCGGACACCTGGAATCTTCTCATGAATCTTCGGTCGATGGCATCTTTCAGCCGGAAGGCGAACGGACCGTCCCACACCAATTCCTTCCGGCGGAAAATTCCGCGGCCATCGCCCATGTTCAGGATCATGAGATACGCGCCCCCGGGATCGAACCTGCCCAGAGGCCTTCCTTCGAGAAAGGCAAGCAGGTTCCGATGGAGGATTCGGTTCTGGCGGACGGCGTAGACCCCGACCCGGGCCAGCGGGGTCCCCTCAAGAGAGACGCAATCCCCCCCGCCGAACAGTTCGGGGTACCGGACGCTTTGCAGGCATTCGTTGACCAGAAGGCCCCCGTCCTCCCCGGTGGGAAGGCCCGAATCCCGGAACAGAGGAGAAGGGTTCACACCCACCGCGAGAAAAACCATGTCCGCCTCGAGACCCGTGCCGTTTTCCAGCCGGACCACCCCCTGGCCGACCGACGTCACAGGCGCCTCCTCGGTCCATCGGATCCCCCACCGGTCGAGGGAGCGCAGCGCCATAGCCCTGAGCTTCGCGGGGTAATCCTCCAACACGTTAGACCGTGAGACGAGGGTGATCCCTGCGATCCGCCCGCTTTCCCTTCCGAGACGCCCCAGGTTGGCGGCGATCTCGACGCCCGCTGTGCCCCCTCCCACCACGACGACGCGGAGCCTCTTCCCGCCGGGGGCGTCCCGGATCTTTCTCCGCGCCCCGAGAAGGTTCTCGATCGGCTTGACGGGATAGACGTCGTCCGCGGGCGGACCAAGGAGATCCGCCGGCACCTCGCTGCCCGTGTTGAAGGAGACGGCGTCGTACCGGACCTCCCCTCCCGTGGCAAGCGACAGGGTGCGCCGGGCCGGGTCCACCCTGACCACGCGGTCCTCCAGGAACGCCGCGCCCCTGTCCTCCGCCATCTTCCGGACGTGGAAGCGCACCTCGGCCGGCCGGTAGATCCCGGAGAGCAGTCCGGGCCCCATCCCCGAATAGTAATGGTAGGGTGCAGGCCCGATGAGGGTGACGCGATGCCCCGCCTGGAGGTAATCGCGCAGGGAGAGCAGCGCCGTCAGATGGACGTGGCCGCCGCCTACGAAGACCAGGTGTTTCGGCATCTTCCCCCCTCCCGGTTGCGTGATCGCCCTATTGTGAGCTTTATCACAGAACCGATTCCGGTTTTTCCATAAAGTGGATGTGGAGAGGAGGTGAGAACGATGGAAGGCATCATCCTCGAGGGCATGACGATCGGCACGGCTATCGTCGGAGTTCTCATCCTCGTCGCCGTGGTCACAGGGGTGTTCCTTGCCTGGCTAGCCGAGGAGGAGAAGGCGGGAGCCGTCTTCACGTGGGCGGGATGGCCAATTCCCGAGACGAAGGAACCCGCTCTTCCCAAGGAGGAAGAGGAAGCAGAACGCCGGGCCGCCTGAACGGGAGCCACCCTGTTTGCCCTGCGTTGGAGAAACCGATAGGGCCTGCGTTGCCTGTCGCGGGGTTCCCGACCCGGCGGGAGGCAGTGAGGTGACCGCCCGCGGTACCCCCCCCGGGAGGGGCCGGGACCGGCGGGCGTTTTTTTGTCCGAAGGAGTAGAATGGGAAGTGTCCCGGCGCGGCCATCCGCCAACCACCCGGGGGGCCTGCCCATGCCGCTTCCCTTCCAGACGTCCGACGAGCTTTTCCGGGGAATTCCCGAAGGGGATGCGCGGAAGATCCTGGGGCTCTGCTCCGAGCGACGGTTTCCCCGCGACGCGGCGATCTTCCACGAGGGAGACCCCGCCAACGCCCTCTGCATCGTGAAGACCGGGCTGGTGAAACTGGTGTCCCTCTCGGAAAAGGGGACGGATTCCATTCTGCACATCCTCCGTCCCGGGGAGATCTTCGGGGAGCTCATCCTCCACGAGGCGAGGCGGCCCTTCACGGCCGTCGCGGTGACGGACGTCACCGTATCCATCCTGAAAAGGAAAGACCTCCTCGATCTCTTCTCCTCTCTCCCTTTGTTCCTGCGCAATTTCCTGGAGATGCTTTCCACGCGGCTCCTCCGCGTGGAACAGGATTTCGCCGATCTTCTGAACGCCTGGGCCTACCACCGCCTCGCCCGGGAACTGCTCCACCTTGCCGGAGATCTCGGAGAGGAGACCCCCGGGGGGATCCTGATTCCCCTGCACCTCACCCACGAGGATCTCTCGAACCTGATCGGGACGGCCCGGGAGACCGTCACGATCCAGCTCCACAAATTCGAGGAGATGGGATTGATCCGCCGGGAAGGGAGACGGATCCTCGTGAACCGCCCGCGCATGGAGGAATACCTGAGCGTCGAAGAGACGTGAGGGGGGCCGTCCCCGGGACATCCCCCTGCGCCCTTTCGCCGCGACAGGGAATTGGCATAGGATAGGGGAATCATCCATTACGGGCAGCGCGGGCAGGAGACGGCAGCTCCGATTCCATGACGTGGCGCAGACTGGCAAGAGGCGAGCTCTCCTGGGAGACGCTCCANNGGAGCGCGGGTTTCTCGAGGTGGATCCGCCGATCGCCCAGCCGTATCCGAACATCGACCCCCATGTCTTCCCGGTGAACATCTCCGACGCGGCCGGGCGGACGTCCGGTCTGTACCTCCACACGTCCCCGGAGCTGTCGATGAAGAAGCTCCTGGCGGCGGGGTCGGGAAACATCTTCTCCCTCGGCAAGGTCTTCCGGGACCATGAGGGATCCCCCCTTCACAACCCGGAGTTCACGATGCTCGAGTGGTACCGGGTGGGGGACCCGGCCGAGGCGGTCATGAAGGACGTCGAGGATCTCCTGCGGGACCTGGCCCGCCGGACAAGCGGGGAGGAAGAGATCCGGCGGGACAATCGGCGGATTCCCCTCCCCCTCCGGTGGGAACGGTGGGAGCTGACCGACGCCTTCGCGGAGCTTCTCGAAAGCCCGATCGGGGACGCGGAGGCGCTCCGGACCGGCCTCCTGGGGAAGGGGATCCGGGCCGGGCCGACCGAGAAGTGGGAAGACCTCTTCTTCCGGGCCATCCTGGACGTGGTCGAGCCTGCACTTGCCGGGCGGGGGGCTGTTTTCCTGACGGGGTTTCCCGTCGAACTCGCGGGAATGGCCCGGAGGCGCAACGGGAGCGGCGGCATCGCAGAGAGGTTTGAAGGGTACCTGTCCGGGATCGAGCTCGTGAACGGGTACGAGGAATTGACCGACCCCCGGGAGCAGGAGGAGCGGCTCGTGGAACTGACCGAGGCCCATGCGCATCGAACGGGAGTGCGGTTACCGGTCGACCCGGATTTTCTGGATGCCCTCCGGTCGGGTCTCCCCCCCTGTTCCGGGGCGGCCCTGGGAATGGACCGCCTGGTGATGCTTCTCCTGGGGAAAGAGACGATTGCCGACGTGACCTACCGATGAACAATGGCCCCCTGCTTCTCTTTCTCCTCTCGTTCGGCCACCTGTGCATCGACCTGGCGCAGGGGGCCCTTCCCGCTCTCCTGCCGTACCTGAAGGACTGCTTCTCCCTCTCCTACGCCGTCACCGGCTCGATCCTTCTCGCGGCGCATCTGACCTCCTCCGTGATCCAGCCGCTGTTCGGCTACGTCACCGACCGCAGGCCGTTCCCGATCCTCCTGGTCCTGGGGTGCCTGATCTCCGGCATCGGAATCGCCCTGATCCCGAACTCGCCGAGCTTCGCCTGGCTCATCGCCTTCGTGATGTTCATGGGGCTGGGCACGGCCGCCTTCCACCCGGAGGGGTTCAAGGCCACCGCGTGCATCGCCTCGGTGAAGCGCGCGACGGGGATGTCCTTCTTCTCCGTCGGGGGGAACCTCGGATTCGCCATCGGGGCGCCTGCCGCGATTTTCCTCGTCTCCCGGTACGGCCTTCCGGGGGCGGCCGCCCTCCTCATCCCCGCGGCCGCGGCCGCGGCCCTCTTCGTTCCCGCCCTGCCGCACATCCGGAAGCGCATCGCCGATGTGGCCGCGCTCCCTCACTCTCCCGTCGACAACGGCGTCCGGAGGCCCGTATACGCCGTTTCGCTGATCGTCCTGATCGTCGTGTTCCGNNCGAGCAACCCGGAATTCGTGGCCGCTCTCCTCTTCCTGTTCCTGGGGGCGGGCACGGTCGGCACGCTGGCGGGGGGGCCGATCGCCGATCGGATCGGACACCGCAGGATGCTTTTTTTCTCGCTGGCCCTCCAGGTTCCCCTNNATCGTGTCGACCTTCTCGGTGACCATCGTGATGGCCCAGGAGCTGTTCCCCCGAAGGATGGCGACCGCCTCCGGGACCATCGCGGGGTTCGCCATCGGGACCGGGGGGATCGGCGTGACCCTTCTGGGGGCGGTGGCCGACCGGTACGGGGTCCCCGCCGCGGTCCATCTGATCAATCTTCTGCCGGTCCTGGGAGCGCTGCTCGCGGCGTTGCTCCCGATCCCCTGGAAAGCAGGCCTGGTGAGGACCGCGTGAGGCGGGTCATCGACGTCCACGCCCACCTGTACCCCCCGGCGCGCCTGGGGGGGCTCATGCGCTGGATTCACAGGGGGATTCCGGGCCACCCCGTGCCCGTCGACATCACGGTCGACGGGGTCCTGGCCGACCTGCGCGCCGCGGGCGTGGAACGGTTTTTCTCCGCGGTCTTCCCGCTCGCCCCCGGAGAGGCCGGGGAGCTGAACCGCTTCAACGCCGCCCTGGCCCGCGACATCCCGGAGATGATCCCGCTGGGAACGGTGCACCAGGACGACGCGGACCCGGGCGCCGTCGTGCAGGAAGCCCTGCGGACCCATGGCCTCAAGGGGATCAAGCTGCACCCCGCGATGATGGGAATGGCCCCGGGGGATCCACGGCTCGCCCCCGCCTACGCCCTTCTCGAGGAAGCGGGTCTGCCCCTCCTCGTCCATACCGGGTTCGAGGAGGGGAACGGGAGGACGGCCGACAGGGAAGGCTGGGAGAGACTCTTCCGCTCCTACCCCCGCCTCCCCTTCCTCCTCGCCCACGCCTTTTTTCCCGACCTCCCGTACGCCTTCTCCCTCCTTCCCCGCTACGGCAACGTCTCTCTGGACCTGACGAACGTTCCGGGGATGTTCCTCTGGGAAGAGGGCCCCCTGCCGTTCGGGATCTCCCGGCCGCCTTGGGGGATGGAGGAGTTCCTGACGGCGATCGAGGAGAATTCCGGAAGGATCGTCTTCGGGAGCGACCACCCGGCGGGGATGGGCACGATGGAGGAGATCCTCGGGCAGGTCGAGACGCTCGGGCTTTCCGAAAGGACCGTCGAAAAGATTCTTTACGGGAACGCCCGGGAATTATTGACCCGCCTGGGCCTGGCATAATATACCGGTCAGGAAGAGGAACAGGGGCAAGGAGAAGAACGATGGGGGAAGACAGGAACGGAAGCGGCCCGGGCCCGGTGAAGAACTCCCGGCGGAGAAAAGCGATGACGCTGTTCGCCGCCGCCGCCCTTTTGACGGTAGGAGCCACGCTGTTCTACTGGTGGTACCGCCAGACGCACATCGTGACGGACGACGCCTACGTCGAGGGCCGGATCCACCCGGTCTCCGCCCGGATCGCGGGGACGGTCATCGCAGTGCTCGTGGAGGACAACCAGCCGGTGAAGCAGGGGGATCCGCTTCTCCGGATCGACCCGGAGCCTTACGCCGTCCGGGTGACCGCCGCCGACTCCGCCGTTTCGGCGGCATCGTCCGACCTCTCCGCCGCCCGGGCGGACATCGACGCCGCGAGGGCGGACATCCAGGCGGCCCGCCAGGACCTGGCGGCGTCGCAGGCCCAGCTTGCCCAGACGCGTCTTGCCGTCGAAGCCGCCCGTTCGAGGGTGACCCTCGCCGAGGCGCAGCTCGCCCAGGCCGTGCGGGACGCGGAGCGGGCAGAAAGCCTGTACGAGAGGCAGTCGATCAGCAAGGAGAGGTTCGAGAAAGCCCAGACGGAACGTACGGTGAGCAGGGCCCGCCACGACCTGGCGAAGGAAGAGCTTCGGCTCGCGGAAGCGGCCCTCCCCACCCAGGAGGCACTCATCTCCCAGAAGAATGCCATCCTTGCCCAGCGGCAGGCCGCCCTCGCGCAGCGCAAGGCGAGGGTGGGGCAGCAGAACGCCATCGTACGCCAGCGGGAATCCGCCCTCGCGGAAGCGAAGCTCTACCGGCAATACGCGGAGGTCGTCGCCCCGGTCGACGGGTACGTGACCCGGAAAGGGGTGGAGGTGGGGCAGGTCGTCTCCCTGGGCCAGCCGCTGCTCGCGGTCGCCGACCTTTCGGACGTGTGGGTGGTGGCGAACTACAAGGAGACCCAGATCGAGAAGATCCGCCCCGGCCATCCGGTCACCATACGCGTCGACACGTTTGCGGGGAAGAAGTTCCACGGGAAGGTGGAAAGCATCATGGCGGGGACCGGGTCCGCCTTTTCCCTCTTCCCCCCCGAAAACGCCACGGGGAACTACGTCAAGGTCGTGCAGCGGGTCCCGGTGAAGATCGTGNNTCGACAACGCGGTCGGCGCGATGCGCGGGAGCAAGTGGATCGTCGCCGTCACCGTGATGCTGCCGACGCTGATCGAGATCATCGACATCAGCGTCGCCAACGTCTCGCTCGACCACATCCGCGGCTCCCTCTCCGCGGGGATCGACGAGGCCTCCTGGGTCCTCACCTCCTACCTCGTCTCCAACGCGATCATCATCCCGATGACGGGGTGGCTTGCCCGGACCTTCGGGAGAAAGCGGTACCTCCTCGTCTCGATCTCCCTGTTCACCGGGGCGTCTCTCCTGTGCGGGGCGTCCACCAGCCTGGGGATGCTCGTCTTCTTCCGGGTCCTCCAGGGGATCGGGGGCGGGGCTCTCCAGCCCCTCTCCCAGGCGATTCTGCTGGAGACGTTCCCCCCCCGGGAGCACGGGATCGCGATGGCCCTCTTCGGGATCGGCATCATGTTCGGTCCGATCGCGGGTCCCTTGATGGGCGGCTACATCACGGACACGCTGACCTGGCGGTGGATCTTCTACGTCAACATCCCCATCGGCATCCTTGCCGTCATGATGGTCACGATGTTCATCGTCGACCCGCCCTACATGAGGCGGACGGAGAAGGTCCGGGTGGACACCTGGGGGATCGCGCTCCTGACCGTGGGGATCGGCGCCCTGCAGATCGTGCTGGACAAGGGGCAGCGCGAGGACTGGTTCCACTCCGACTTCATCCTCGTCTTCGCCGTGATCTCCGCCCTGTCGCTCGCGGCGTTCGTGATCGTCGAGCTCTTCTACGCCGAGCATCCGATCGTCGACCTGCGCGCGTTCAAAAACATCCCGTTCACCTCCGGCAACGTGGTGATGTTCGTCGCCTTCTTCAACCTCCTGGGGAGCATCGTCCTCCTGCCGCTGTACGCCCAGATCCTGCTGGGCTACACGGCGACGCTCGCGGGACTCGTTCTCTCCCCCGGCGGGATCGCCACGCTCGTCACCATGCCCGTCGTCGGGAAACTCATCGTGAAGAGGAACCCGAAGTACATCCTTGCCCTGGGCATCCTGGTGTGCGCCTTCTCCACCCGGCAGATGGCGGGGTTCAATCTCACGTCCGATTTCTCCTCCCTCATGTGGCCGCGGATCTACCTGGGGTTCGGGATGGGGCTCCTGTTCATCCCGCTGACGACCCTCACCCTCTCCTCCATCCCCAAGCCCCAGATGGGGAACGCGACCTCCATCTACAATCTGCTCCGGAACCTGGGGGGGTCGTTCGGCGTGGCGTTTTCCACGACCATGTTCGCCCGGCGGGCCCAGCTCCACCAGAGCCATCTCACCGAACACCTGACCTGGTACGACCGGAATTTTTCGGCCGCCATGGAGTGGGGACGGGGGATGCTCTCGGGTCGGGGCATCCCGGAATTCGCCGCCGAAGGGACATCGATGAAGATGATCTACGGGCAGGCCGTTCGGCAGGCGACGGCGATGGGGTTCAACGACGCGTTCTGGATCCTCTCCGTGATGATGGCGTGCGTGCTGCCGCTTCTTCTCCTGATGCGGCGGCCGGAGCACCAGAACAGCCCTCCGCCCTCCGGGCACTGACCCCCCCGGCCTGCCGGGGAATTTTCCTTCCCCGGAGGCTTGCGGTATACTGAAAACGATTCCCGACCCGTCGGTCGTCCACTCATGCGGCAAACCGTCCGGACACAAGAGCGCCATTCGCGGTGAACCGTTCCTGACCACAGGAGGACTCCGATGAGTATCCCCCAGAGCCTGGCCCGGCTCCTCGAGGACCGCAAGATCCCGTTTAAAACGGAGGCGCACCCCGAGGCGTTCACGGCCCAGCAGGTCGCCCAGGCGTCGCACGTGCCGGGGCGTTCCTTCGCCAAGTCGGTGATCGTCAACGTGGACGGGAAGATCTGGATGGCCGTCGTTCCCGCAACGGAACGGGTGGACCTCCGGCGCATGCAGGCCTGTTTCGGCGCGAAAAAGGTCCGACTCGCGAGCGAGGCGGAGTTCGCCCCCCTGTTCTCCGACTGCGACATCGGGGCGATGCCCATCTTCGGATCCCTGTACGACATCCCGGTCATCGTGTCCCACGAAATCACGGAAAACGCGGAGATCGCCTTCACCGCGGGGACCCACCGGAACATCGTGCGGATCCGGACGAGCGACTATCTCGCCGCCGAGCAGCCCAAGGTGTGCGAGCGCGAAGAGATCCTGGCGGGTACGACCTGAGATATCCCGGCGGGACGGCCCGGCCCGCCTTCACTCCGCCGCGCGCGGAGTCCCCTTCCCGGCGGGGGGGGGAGCAGCTCCCGCGTGCGTCCCGCGTCCCACGGGAAGGGCGGTGGATTGCCCTCGTGCGAGGGTCCTGCCGTCCCCGGCGGTCACCGTGAGTTCGCAGACCATCGACTGCCGGCCCTTGTGCACGATCCTCGACTCGCCGATCACCTCCTCGCCCGGCTTCGCCGCGCGGAAGACGTTCAGGCTCCACTGGACCCCCACCGCGTCGACCACCGCGTTGACCGAGAGGGCGAATGCCGCGTCGGCGGCGGCGAAGAGGAGGACCCCGTGCCCGATCCCGTGGGCGTTCAGGAACCGCTCCTTCACCTCCACCGACACCTTTGCATACCCCTCCCGGGCCTCGAGCAGGGTCATCCCGAAGTCCTGGATCAGCCGGTCTCCCTCCCAGATCTCGTCGATGCGTCCCATCGCCACTCTCCTTCCTATTTCCGGTAGGCCCTGGCCAATTCCACGTAGTTCGCTGCGGTGATCCGGTTGCCGTCCTCCGCGGCCGGGCCGAGAGTTCTCACCACTTTCGCCGGGACACCCAGGACGAGGGAGTGCGGCGGGACGACGGTGCCCGGGGGAACGACGGCGCCTGCCCCGACCACGCTTCCCCTTCCGATGACCGCCCCGTCCAGGACGACGGCCCCGATCCCGATGAGGCAGAGGTCCTCCACCGTGCAGCCATGCACCACGGCCCGGTGGCCGAGTGTGACCTCGTTTCCCACCGACAGCGGGTCTTTCGTCGTGACGTGCAGGGTGCAGTGATCCTGCACGTTGGTCCGTCTCCCGACCCGGATCCGGTGAATNNAACCGGCCTCCCTCCCCACCCCGCATAAAACAAAGCCGGGGGGCCGCCCCCTGGCGCACCCCCACAGAATACCTCATTTCGCCCGGTCGTTACCCGTCCAGCACCTCGGCGAGCACCGATTTCAGGGACCTGTTCCCCCAGATCTCCCGCTAGGAGCACCCGGGTTCCGTATCGGAAACAGACCGGATTTCCTTCCCTAAACCGATGGATCCGGCGGGAGTTGAATCCGAGGAAAGATTGTCGCAAGATGAGGAAAACCTTGGTGGAAGGGCACGTCCAAACCACAACGCGCGATTCCGACGCGGGGTTCGAACAGAAGTTCGGGAATCCACCAAAGGGAGGGAATCCGATGAAGTCGGCCTGCCCTGTTCTCGCAGTGGTCCTCGTCTTCCTCGGGGCGCGCACTGCCGTCCATGCGGAGGAACGGACATGGCACGACGAGGTGGAGATCACGTACGTGGGCACCAGCGGCAACACCGAGGTGACCACATTCGCGGGAAAGAACACGCTGACCGTCCCGTTCTCCGCGAACACGAAGGGTACGTGGAAACTGGGTGCGCTGTACGGAAAGAGCGACGGGGAGAAGAACGCGGAAAGCTATGAAACCGAGATCCGCATCGACCACTCCCATACCGAGCGCCTCTACTCCTTCGGCTACGGGGGGTGGTCCCAGGACCGGTTCGCGGGATTCGACGCCCGGTACTATATCGGCGCGGGCGGGGGATACAGGTTCGTCACCGGGCCGAGGCACTTCCTGCTCGGCGAGGCGGGCGTCACCTACAACAGGGAGGAGTACACCGACGACACGGAGAACGATTTTATCGGGGGAAGGCTCTACGGAAAGTACGAGTACCATTTCAGCGAAAAGAACCGGTTCACCCAGTCTCTCGAGTGGCTGCCCGATTTCCACGAGTTCGACAACTGGAAACTGAACGCGGAGACGGCGCTCCTGGCCGCCCTGAACAGCTGGCTCTCCCTGAAGGCGAGCTACCTGGTCAAATACAACAACCATCCGATCGACGACCTGAAAAAAACGGACACGATTCTCGGGGTGGCGCTGGTTGCGAATTTCTGAAAAAGACCGCCCCGTTCCGCCGCATCGGGCGAAACGAGGGACGGAAATCCGGGATCCCTGGCAGTTCACACCCGGACAGGAGGCCAATATGCTGAAGGAATTCAGGGAATTTGCCGTAAAGGGGAACATGGTCGACATGGCGGTGGGTATCGTCATCGGTGCCGCCTTCGGGGGGATCATCAAGTCGCTGGTTGCCGATGTCCTCATGCCGCCGATCGGCCTGTTGCTGGGCAACGTCGACTTCTCCAACCTCTTCCTGGTGCTCAAGGAAGGCAGTACCCTCGGTCCCTTCGCGACGATCGAAGCGGCAAAGGAAGCGGGGGCGGTCACGCTCAACTACGGGCTGTTCGTGAACACCATCGTGAACTTCCTCATCATCGCCTTCTCGATCTTCTTCGTCGTCCGGGCCATCAACCGGGCCAAGAGGCAGGAGGAAGCCCCTCCCGCCGAGCCGACGACGAAGGATTGCCCGCACTGCCTGTCGACGATCCCGATCCAGGCGAAGAAGTGCGGCCATTGCACGTCGGAGCTCAAGGCGGCGTAACCCGGGAGGAGCCGTGCCGTCCCCCACCCGTCCGGAGACCGGGCGGGACCGGTGGCGCGGCTTCCCTTCTCTTTCCTCATCCCGGACCGTGACAGACAGTACAATGGTCCCTATGGACACGCTTCCGGCGCTTCGCGCCGACATCGACCTGCTGACCGTGCGTCTCGAGGGGCGGGACGTGATCCTCGTCCGGGACACTCTCGGGATCGCCCCGCCGAACGCCGCCCTTTCCGCGGAGGTTGCTCCGTACCTTCCGCTCTTCAACGGGTCCTCCACGATCGGCGACCTGCAGGCCGTCATGATGCGCCGGCACGGCGGCTCTCTCGTCTTCCGGTCGGACGCGGAGCGGATCGTCGAGGATCTCTCCCGGCTGGGGATCCTGCAGACGGAGGCGGTCCTCCGGGAGAAGGAGAAGATCGTCCGGGAGTTCACGGAAAGCCCGGAGCGGGAGGCGATTCTCGCCGGGACCTCCTACCCTGCAGACCCGGGAACGCTTTCCGCCCTGCTCGACCGGATCCTTGCCCATCCGGCCTCTCCGGCCGATCCCCTGCCCGCATCCCCCTGCGCGATTGCCGCCCCCCATATCGACCTCCGGGTGTCGGAGCGGACCTACGCGGCGGCGTATCGGGCGGTCCGGGGTCTTGTCCCTTCCGCCATCCTTCTTCTCGGGACCGGACACGCCCTCGGGGAGAGCCGGTATAGCATTTCCGGCAAGACGTTCAAAACCCCTCTGGGCCTGGTCCCGGCGGACCGGGAGGCGGCAGCGCGGATCCGTGCGGCCGCGGGCGGAGCGCTCGCCCCGGACGACTTCGTCCACCGGAACGAGCACTCCCTCGAGTTCCAGATCCTGTTCCTGCAGCGGCTCTACCCGATGACCGAGGTCCCGGTCCTTCCCGTCCTCTGCGGACAGATGGAAGACCTCTTCGGAGCGGTCCGCTCCCCCCTCGAGGCGCCGGGCGTCGCATCGTTCGTCGAGGCGGTAGCCGCCTGGCTTTCGGAGCCGCCGGAAGGGAAGCTCGTGGTGGCGGGAGTCGACCTCTCCCACGTCGGACCGAAGTTCGGGGACCCCCACACCGGCAGGGATCTCGAGCCCGCCTTTCGCTCCCAGGACAGGGAAATTCTGGATGCCCTCGCGGCGGGGGACGCCTCCGCCCTCTTCCTGGCCGGGGCGCGCACGCGGAACCGGTACCGGATCTGCGGATTCTCGGCCCTGTGGACCCTGCTTGCCGTCCTGCCCGCCGTTCGCGGAACGGTCCTGGATTACGACGTATGGCACGAGGAGCCGACCCGGTCCGCCGTAAGCTTCGCGGCAGTGGCGTTCACCCCCGGCTCCTCGCCGGAATCGCTTGCCGCCGCCACGCCATCTTCCGGATAATGGGTGTATCAGGGGACCCTCGGCGGGGAAGGACGATGAAAAACCAGCAGATTGCCGTCATCTTCAACGAAATCGCCTCCCTTCTGGA
>DOTC01000125.1 GCA_003513855.1 Deltaproteobacteria bacterium
GCGTCGTAGACGAGGTCGATCCCGCCGGGCTCCCTCTTCCTGACGGCTTCGACGAAACTCTCCTTCGTGTAGTCGATGGCCACGTCCGCTCCCAGGGAGGTCACGTACGCATGGTTGGCCGTGCGGGCCGTCGTGTACACTTTCGCGCCGGCGTGCTTCGCGAACTGGATCGCCAGGCTCCCCACGCCCCCGGCCCCCGCGTGAAAGAGGACCTTGTCCCCCGCCTGGATCTTCGCGGCGTCGAACAGGGACTGCCAGGCGGTCAGCCCGGCCAGGGGGATGCAGGCGGCTTCGGCGAACCCTACATTCTCCGGAATGGGCGCCACCGCGGCGTGGTCCATGGTGACGAACTCTGCGTAGGTGCCGTCCTTTACCTTCGGCTTGCGGCAATAGGCGTACACCCGGTCGCCGATCCGGAAGCCCTTGACGTTCCTCCCGACCGCCTTGACCCTCCCCGCCGCGTCCCAACCCGGGATAATCGGGAACTCGTGCGGGAACATTCCAGAGAGCATCCCTTCCCGGATCTTCCAGTCGACGGGGTTCACACCGGTGCAGGCCACCTCGATCAGCACCTCGTTCTCCATCGGCTCGGGAACGGGAACCTCCGCCGCGCGAAGCACCTCCGGCCCTCCGAACGATCCGATCACGATGGCTTTCACGGTTTTCCCTCCTTTCGCAGGGGATCGAGAAACCCCCTTCATGATAACGGATCTGCTTCCCCTTCGATCCGGGACTGTGATAAAGGTTTCGGAAACGGCCGTGCAATCCGCGAACCCAGGAGGAAGCATCCGATGAAACGGCCCGATGGCCCCGGTCCCTTGATCGTCGGGTTCGAGGGGAAGGCGGTTCCGGCCCGGCTGGCGAAATGGCTCCGGGAAGGAGCGGTGAACGGGGTGATCCTGTTCTCGAGAAACCTGGAGGGCCCCCGCCAGGCGCGGGACCTGTGCCGCCAGATTCGCGCTGCCGTCGGGAAGGGGGGGCCGTCCCCGCTCATCGCCGTCGACCAGGAGGGGGGCAGGGTCCAGCGTCTGACGGAGCCGGGCTTTACCCGCTTCCCGCCCGCCCGCTCCTATTCCACCCTCTGCTGCCATGCAGAGCGCGCTGCGGAGGCGGTTGCCGAGGCGATCGCGGGGGAGCTGCGCGCCGTGGGGGTGGATATCAACTTCGCCCCGGTCCTCGACGTGGACAGCAACCCGGACAACCCGGTGATCGGGGACCGGGCGCTGTCGAACGATCCGGAGCTGGCCGCCCGTCTCGGGGTCTCCTTTTTCCGCGGCACCCTCTCCCGGGGCGTGATTCCGGTCGGGAAGCATTTCCCCGGGCACGGAGCCAGCGACGCCGACTCCCACGAAACACTCCCGGTCGTCCGCAGCGCCCGGAAAACCTTGCTTTCCCGGGACCTCCTCCCGTTTCGCCGCGCCATCCGCGCCGGGATCCCTGCCCTGATGACGGCCCATGTCCTCTATCCGGCTCTGGACCGGAAGTGCCCGGCCACCTTCTCCCCGAAGATCCTGTCGGGGCTGCTTCGGGAACAGCTCCGGTTCCGCGGGGTCCTCTTCTCGGACGCGCTCGAGATGGGCGCCGTCACCTCCCGGTACGGGATCGGAGAGGCCGCCGTGCGCGCGATTTCCGCCGGGTGCGACGTCGTCCTGGTCTGCCGGGGGGAGAAGAACCAGGAAGAAACGGTGGAGGCACTTGCCCGCGCATGGACCGAAGACAGGGGATTCCGGAAATCCGTCGCGGCGTCTACTCGCCGGGTTTCTCGCCTGCGGGGGGTTCTGTCCCCTCCGGGAGGTCCCCCTGCTTCCCTTCGGGCGTCGTTGCGTCAGGTGGGGACGCGGAAACATCGGGAACTGTCCCGTCTCCTGTTGGATCGCTGGGAAAGTAGCGGGCAAGCATCCCGGGACGGTAGATCCGGTAGTATTGGAGAAGGTTGAAGAATACCCTCCGCAGATAAGAGCGCGTTTCCCGGTACGTCACCCTTTCCAGAAACATCGCCGGGTCCCCGTTCGCCCTCTTCCACCAACGGTCCACCGCCGACTCCCCCGCGTTGTATGCGGCGACGGCGCGGACGTAATCGCCGTCGTACGCGTCAAGAAGGCCCGCGAGGTAGGACGCGCCGAGAGCCACGTTCCGTTCCGGATTCAGCAGGTCGCTCCGGCTGATCTTTCTCCCCATCTTTTCCCTCCGGGCCACCTCGGCGGCCGTCCGGGGCATGAGCTGCATCAGCCCCACCGCCCCCGCCGAAGAGAGGGCGTTGTACTGGAAGAGGGATTCCTGCCGGATGACGGCGTGGAGCACGAGGGAATCCACGCCGGACTTCTTCCCGTCGCAATCCCCCACGTATTGCGGCGCCAGCGGATACTGCAGCCGGTCGATGAGCCCCACCGCGGACCCTCCCGGGGAATGTCCGACCGTCTCGAGGATCGCCCCCCGCAGGTCACCAGCCAGGTACCGGAACAGCCCGGGCGCCCCATCCTCGTCCAGTCCCGTCGCCATCCGCACGGCGGCCCGGTCCACCCGGTCGACTTCCAGGATCGCGTACTCGACCAGCCCCAGCAGGGTGAGGCGCTCCGCGCGCCGGACCTTTTCCGCATCCTCCGCCGACCAGGTGGCACCCCGGACCATCGTCCAGAGCTTCTCCCTCTCCACCCCGCACTGGGCGGTCTCGCCGCTGGAGGGAGCGTTGAGCATCGCGAAGGGATCCCTTCCGAGACGAAGGCTCGAAAAGAACGCGTAGGGTCCCGCGCCATGATCCGCGGCGATCCCGGGGAGCAGGGCCTTCCCCTTCTGCTCCTCCCCGGATTCCCTGAGGGCCGTCGCTTCCCAGTACAAATGACGCGCCTGCTCCACCGGAGATGTCGCCGCCTTTGCCCCCTCCTCGAATGACAGGATCGCCTCGGCGTACCGTCCCTGCCGGTAGAGTCCGAAGGCGCGGTGGAATACCGACTCCTGCCGAATGCGCTCGTCCCGGGCCCCGGTAAGCTTTTCGAACTGCTCCGTGGCCGCCGGCCAATCCTCCTCCTCCTCGGCGATCCATGCCGCCTGGTACCGGGCGCGTTCCGCGGTTTCCGGACGCGCCTCGCTTTCCGCGATCTCGAGGAATTTCCGGCGGGCTTCCGCGGTCCGGCCCGCTTTCCATTCCACCCTGGCGAAGAGAAAATCGACTTCCGACCGGAACGGAGGGGGAGCGTCTTCCATCGCCTGGACCAGGAGGGTCCGCGCCCGGGAAGTCTCTCCCTGCTTCCGGAGGAACTCCGCATAATCGAGGAGAACGTTGTAAACCTCATCCGAGGGGAGGAACTTCTCCAGCGCCTCCTGATAGACGGCCCGGGCGCGCCCGTCTTCTCCGGCGCGGAAAAGGGCCTTTGCGTACCTGCGGTAGAAGGACACGGGAAGACCCCACCCCGGGAGATTCCCTTCCTCGCGCCACTCCCATATGCGGTCCATCGACAGCACCGCGCCTTCCTGCACCGTGTAGGTGGAGAAGTTCTCCAGGTGCGCCTCCGCGGCCTTNNCTCCCCCTGGTTCTCCACCAGCCATGCGGCGATGAATCCCTCGGCCGCCAAACGGCCACTCCCCGAGACCTTCCCCCGGGAGGCCTCGGAATACTTTCGCGCGGACGGAATGTCCCCCTCCTTCGCCGCAGCGAATGCCAGCTCGTGCGCAAGGTACGGGACCAGAGGAGAGTTCGGGAAGTCGGATACGAGCTGCTCGAGGACGCCGGCCGCCTCCGCGGTCTTCCCCTCCCTGACCAAGGCGACCCCCGTGAAGTAGAACACGTAATCTCCGAGGTCGTAATCGCCGGGGGAGATGCCGCGGAACGTTTCCCGCGCTTCGGCAAATTTCTCCTCGGACAGAAGGGACCACCCTGCCCGGAAGGTGTTGTCCGCCTCGGAGAAGGAATCCGCATGGGCGAGAGGGGAAAGGAAGAGCAGGAAGAGGATCGGCGATGCGAGAATCCGTATTTTCCTCAAAAGGTCATCCCCTGTCGGGAATCCGGAAACGTATCCCGGTATGGTATTATCGCGGATAAAATTCTTATCTTGAATCTAAAAGAGAAATACCCAAAAAAACTGTCCCCACATTGTCCCCAGAGCACTCCCCTTTCGGCTATTTGATGGTTTTTTATTCTGTGAGTTGCCCGACAGATTCAGGTGAGGGGTTTCCCCCGTTTTCAACCAAGGATGACTTACGGGATATGCAAATGAAAAGGGCGGGTATGTGAACCCCGCCCTTCTTCGCGCTCCGGTTGGCTCACCGCGTCTGTTCAGTCGGGATAGTGGTCGTCCAACCAGCGTTTCTCCGGGATGCCCCTGTCGTCCTCCGAGAGTTACTCCGGGGCCGGTGCCGGTATCGCACCGNNCTCGGCCCCGAACGATGGGGTTGCCATTGCCTCCATCACCGGTCTCTCGGTTCCGCCCATTTTGTTCCTCTCCCCCACGGCCGGGGAAATCCCAGCCAACACGATCAGGAGAGAACCCAGCCCAATGGTCCCCCAAATCCATAGTATTTTCATCTCTTTTACCCTCCATGGTCACGATGGAAGGATAATCACACCGCGCAAAGCGTTTCCCCTTTTTATTGGGAAACCTTGTTCATTGGGTTTACGGGGGCCGGAATTGGTTCAGGTCTGATGGATGGAAGTGATAGCGAACCGTTCTGGGAAAAAAGGAAACCATCCCAGCCCCTTTTCTTTGAAGGGGAAACGGTTGTCCGAAGGTTGCCGGATGTCTGTAAGGAAATCGGGTTGGTTTCCTGGGGACAAACCTTATAACTTCCACATATGCCTATATCAAATCAATGTCAACAGATATTTCAATGGTTCCTGCTCATCCTTAAAACCATTGGTGAGAGCGGGTTAGAGGGGTATGCCGATATCGCTGCGTCATGTCCCATCATCTTCTGCACCGTTGCGATATCGGCTCCCGCGTTTAGCATCTCTGGGCGAACTTTCGCCTCCAATTAAAGAGAAACCAATCGCATGTCGATATCTCTTACAGGGATGTGTATGGAAACTTAGACTCTGCAACCCAATGGAGAAAGAAACATGAGGAAATCGAACGGGACTGGAAAACTTGTTGATGTCGACAGCGGCAAGGTTGAGTGCCAGATGTGCAAGAAGGTTTGGTATCCCCCCCAACGACCAGATGGGTGGTTCAACGAAGGCGCGTTCCAATGTCCGTCCGGTTGCTCAAATTCGGAATCAGCCCAAACCGAACATTACCAAAACGCCGGGGGATAGAAGCGCCACGAAAAATGCCGGGTGGAGATTCCCGTCCCTCCGTCCGGAGACACGCGCCCATTATGTCAGGACTGTCCCCAAACTGCCCCCGGAGGTAGATGATCCATCGTAGGGAGCGAAAAGTAGAAGGGTTTCTCCCGCCGTGGTATTATCGCGGAAGTCTCGCCGAGAACTCAAGGAAGCGGCCTGGACCCATGGAATTCTCGCTGTCGACCCACCTGTTCGTTTTCCGGGAGCTGGACGAATCGATCGTGTCCCTGTTCCCGAAGTTCGGGTTCTCCTCCGCGGAACTGTGGGCCATGCCGCCCCACTTTCCGTATGGCGACCCGGTCGCCTCGGGAGAGATCGCCTCCCTTCTGGCCGCGCACGGAGTGACCGTTGCGAGCCTTCATGCCCCGCTCTACCCCGACGTCCGGAGCTACAGGAAGGACCGCTGGTACTCGCTGTCCACGGAGGATGAATCGCACCGCCGGCTGTCGGTGGAGTCTGCCGCAGCGGCGGGGAGATGGCTGGCGGGCAACGGCGGGGGGACTCTCGTTCTTCACACCAGCTTCCCCGCGGAGAACTGGTATCCGGAAAGGTGGGGAGCGTTTCTGGGATCGATGAACGATCTCCTTGCGGAGATTCCGGAAAATGTCCGGATCGCAGTGGAAAACACGCACCTTCCTTCGGGACGCGTGGAGATCGTCATGGATATCGCCGACCGGTACCCGGAGGACCGGGTCGGGGTGT
>DOTC01000139.1:0-1723 GCA_003513855.1 Deltaproteobacteria bacterium
CGCATCTCCCCGTCCACACGGATGCACGGGATGGCTCCGGAGGAGAGGTGGAGGTCCTGACCGTGCCAGGTGACCAGCGCCTTGAGAAGGCTCGTGATGTCGCTCTCCGCCGGGATCCGGCGCGGCATCTTCTCCCCGCTGAGCTTCAGAGTGCCGACCCCGTACCCGGCGGTCTGGAAATGGCCGAGCGCCCGCTCGAAATGGGTGGCGGACAGGATCACCGGCTTGACGGGATGGCCCGACTGGAATTCGACCTCGGACAGGGCGGAAAGGTCGGTCGGGTCGACCATCCCGACCACCAGTCGCTTCCCCTCGAACCCGATCGGGATCAGCCTTCGGGACCGGACGGTCTCCAGCTTGATGAGGCGCTGGATGGATGGGGAGATCTCCACACGGGTCAGATTGATATGCTGCAGGCCCGTCTGCTCCGACAGGGAGCTCAGCAGCGCCTCCTCGGTCAGGTACCCCAGCCGGATGAGGTTCTCCCCGACCGTCCCGCCGAGCTGCCTCTGCCCGTTGAGAGCCGCCTTCAGCTGGTCCTCCGTGATGATCCCCGAAGAAACCAGCATTTCCCCGATCTTGATTTTCCTGGTCATATTCTGTCCCCTCTCTCCCAACTCCTCGGGAAATGAAGGCATCTTCCCAAATCTATCCCAGAGGGGGGAGGGGGGCAACACCATTTTCTTCCCCGCACCCCCGAAGCCTCCGCTTCCTCAGGGCGGAAGGAGCGGGCGCCCGCTGGAGCAGGCGGTCCCGAGCGGGCACCGGGCGCACCGTCCCCGGGTCAGCGAGGTGCACGCCTTCAGGATCCCGATCCGCGTCAGGGGGTAATCGAACCGGACGGGATCCTCGGGGCAGACCGCCCGGAACGCCTCGGTGATCTCCTCCGCCATCCTCCCGTCGGCGGTCTTGCGCTCCGTAAGCCCCAGCCATTTCCCCAGCCTCGCCATGTGCGTGTCGACGGGGACGATCAGGTCCCGGGGGCCCAGGACCGTCCAGATCCCGAGGTCCACCCCGTCTCCGCCCCGCACCACCCAGCGCAGGAACAGGTTGTGCCGCTTGCACGCGGATCCCTTGCGCGGGTCGGGAAACAGGAAATCCCTCTCTCTCGGGAGCGCCTCCCCCCACGCATCCCGGAAACGGGCCAGGAAGCAGGCCAGCCGGATGCGCGTGCCGCCGCCCCCGCCCTCCATCGCCCGTCGGAAGGCCGCCTCCAGCGAACCGTGCTCGAGGAGGACCGACCGGACGCACAGGAGGAAACGGTGGACGCCCCGGCTGGAGATGAACCGGTGGGAAAGCCCGGAGACACGGGTCGGGGAAACGGGCCGGCGGGCCGTCAGGGAGGCATGGGGGGAGGGGCCGAGTACCCGGAACAGCCCTTCGAGAAAGGCAAGGATCTGTGCCACGTTGCCGAACGCGAAGGAGGCCGCGATGAACGCGGCCACCTCGATGTCCGCCCGGGACGCGAACCGGCGGGGGAACCGGACGGGATCGGACGACCAATCGGCGGCCCCGTGCGCAAGAAGGGATGCGGAGAGCGCCTGGCGGAGTCGTTCCGTCCGGGCTACGGGATCACCTTGTTGAGGGGGTATTCGACGATCCCCGAGGCACCCGATTGCTTCAGCACGGGAATCAGTTCCCGCACGGTCTTCTCGTCCACGATGACCTCGAGACTGAACCAGTCTGCCTCGCTCAGGGACGATATCGTGGGGGTCTGGAGGGC
>DOTC01000139.1:1842-4719 GCA_003513855.1 Deltaproteobacteria bacterium
CCACCACCCACCGGACGGGCCGCAATCCCCCCTTCGCATACTGGAGGGGACAGACCTCCTTCACCTTTGCATTCTGCTCCAGGACCCAGTCCCGGCCGGTCAGCCCGAGGTCCAGGATCCCGTCCTGGACGTACCGGGCCATCTCCTGGGCACGGATCAGGAGCCCGGACAGCTCCTCGTCGTCGATGGAGGGGATGTAGCTCCGGGAGCCCACCGATATGGTGAATCCGGCTTTCCGGAAGAGCTTGATCGTGGAATCCTGCAGGCTCCCCTTCGGAAGGCCGATGGAAAGGACCCTCCCGGCTTTCTCCCTCATGACGCTCCTCTCATGCACTCCATGGTGAAGAGGAATATACTACCCGGGGAGCGGCTTTCTGGCAATCGCTTGTTGGTCCCCCGACGACAGAAACCGCCGCACGGCACGGCGGCGGCGGAAGGGAACCCCCGTGACCCGCAAGGACGCGCTGATCCTGATGGCGAAGGCTCCCCTCCCGGGGCAGGTCAAGACCAGGCTTTGCCCCCCCTTCACGAAAGGGGGCGCGACGGCGCTCTACGCATGCCTCCTCGAGGACACGGCGGCGGAAATGGCCCGGCTGATCCGGGTCCGTCGCTACCTGTTCTACTCCCCCCCCGGAAGCGGGAGACTCTTCCGCGGGGGTCCGTTTTCCGGCTTCGAGCCTCTTCCCCAGTCCGGGAGGGATCTGGGCCAGAGGATGGACGCCGCCTTCGAAACCGTCTTCGCGCGGGGTGCAACCCGCTCCGTTCTCGTCGGAGCGGACTGCCCGGCCCTCTCCACGCGGCTCGTGGCCGCCGCGTTCCGGGAACTCGCTTCCTCCGCCGGCGCCGTTTTCGGCCCGACCGACGACGGGGGGTTCTACCTGATCGCGCTCCCCTCCCACGCCCCCTCCCTGTTCCCCGGCGTAGACTGGGGGACGGGGTCCGTCCTTTCCCAGGTTACCCTGCGATGCCGGGCAGCAGGCCTCCCCTACTCCCTCCTGCCCTCCCGATTCGACGTCGACACCGCGGACGACGTGGCTTCGCTTTCCCGCTGGGCACGGACCCGCTCCTCCCCGGCCTGCCCCCGGACGCGGCGGTGGCTTACCTCCCGCGGGGGCGGATGAGTCTCCGTCCCATCCCCAGATCCACGATCTCGCTCCGCAGGACGATCTCCCGGATCTCCTTCGCCGGCTTCGACATCTCGAACTTCCCCGTCTCGCCATGGAGAAGCGCCCCCTCCCCGCGGAACTCCGCCTTCGGGAACACCGTCTTTTTTTCCCTCCGGCCGTCCCGATAGAGGAACTCCACGACGACCGCGACCGACCGGAGCGAGAGGTCGGGGACGTCCTCGCCGCGGTTGGTCACCGTTCCCCGGAGGACCAGCGCATCCCCCTTCCTCTCCTTCTCCACCTGGATCGGGAGCGAGGGGTTCGGCACCACCTTGACGCTTTGCGCAATCCATTGCTGATACACGACCGCGAGGACGAGAACGGCCAGGAGAATCGGAACCGCCAGCTTGACCCATCTGCCGTACCGCTCCCACAGGACGGATGGCTGAATTCTCGCGACGGATAAGGGACGCGCGCGCTGCGGGCGCTCCTGCGGAGCGACGGTCTGATTGCAGTGAGGGCAGACGGTCGCACCCGCGGGGATCTGGATCGTGCAGTGCGGGCAGGCGCCGTACTCTTCTCCCTTCGGGGCTTGCGGCGGCATGTCGGGCATGTCCTCCTCCGGGGGTCAGGCGCCCCCGTCCCCCCCTCCTTGCAGGAATTCCACAAGAAGCCGTGCCGGCACCCCTGTCGGACCGGGGGCGTACCCCATTTTCTCCTTCTCCATCCAGGCCACCCCGGCGATGTCCATGTGGACCCAGGGGGTGTCCCCTGCGAATTCCTTCAAAAAATAGCCTGCCGTGATGGCGCCGCCCTCCGGCCCGCCGATGTTCTTGAGGTCGGCGACGTCGCTCTTGATCTGCTCGCGGTACTCCTCATGCAGCGGCAGCTCCCATGCCCGCTCCCCCGAGGCCGCCGAGGCGTCCCGCATCCGTCCCAGGATCTTCGCGTCGTTGCCCATCATCCCCATCGTGACGCTTCCCAGCGCCACCACGCATGCGCCGGTCAGCGTGGCGGCGTCGAGGATGACGTCCGGGCGGTACCGTTTCTTCGCGAACGTGATCGCGTCCGCCAGGATCAGCCTCCCCTCGGCGTCGGTGGAGAGCACCTCCACCGTCTTGCCCGACATCATCCGGAGCACGTCGCCGGGCCGGTAGGCGTTGCCGNNCTCCCACTTCTTGAGGGAGATGCCCCCCGTGTCGAACGTCACCCCCTTGCCGACAAGGGCCGTCCAGGGGGCGCCGGGGCGGCCTCCCCGGTACTCGGCAACGATCAGCCGCGGGGAGACTTCGCTCCCTTTCCCGACCGCGAGGAGTCCCCCCATCTTCCATGCCTCGGCTTCCTTCTTTCCGAACACCTTGACGCGGACCTTCCTTCCACCGAGAGACCGGGCAGCCCGCGCCAGCCCGTCCGGGCGAAGGTCCCCGGGGGGAGCCGCCACGAGATCCCTCCCCCAGTTGATCGCCTCCCCCAGTTTCACCCCGCGGGAAAGCCCCCTCTTGACCTTCGCCGCCACGCGCCTGTTCCCCTCGACCACCTGGAACCGGGCCACCCTCCCCTCTTTCTCCGACTTGTACCGGTCGTACTGATATCCCGACAGGACGGCTCCCAGCCCGAGGAACCGAGCGGCTTCCTCCGGCTCGATCCCCCCCGCCCCGGCCCCGTGGAGCACGGACGCTACCGTGGAGAGCTTCTTCTTCACCGCCATCTGCATGATCGGCAGGGCGGACTGGCGGACGTGGTCCGGGGTGAACTTCTCCTTCTTCCCGAG
>DOTC01000127.1:0-3976 GCA_003513855.1 Deltaproteobacteria bacterium
CTGCGTGGTCAAAGGGGTGGACCTCCTCATCCCGGTAGACGTCTACGTCCCGGGGTGCCCCCCCCGGCCCGAGGCGCTCATCGACGGGATCATCAAGCTCCAGAAGATCATCGACCGGAAGAGAAATTTCGCGGCGGCGGCAAAGGCGTAAGGAAACCCGTTGGAACCGAAAGCAATCTTCGAGGCGGTCCAGGCGACGTTCGGCGAGGCGGCGGTGGAGCTCCAGGAAGAGGGCTTCCACCCGGCGTTCCTCGTCGTGTCCCCGGAGAAGGTCAAGGAAATCGGGCGGTTTCTGCGCGACGACCCCGCGATGAAGTTCGACTCGCTGATGTGCCTGTCCGGCGTCGACTACCCGGACCGGTTTGCCGTCGCCTACCACCTCCACTCTCTTGCGATCGGACACCGGATCGGGGTCAAGGCATACCTCCCCAGGGAGGCTCCCTCCCTGCCGAGCGTCGACGACGTGTGGCCCGCGGCGAATTTCCAGGAGAGGGAGGCGTTCGACCTGTACGGGATCGTCTTCGAGGGGTCCTGGGATTTGCGCCGCATCCTTCTCCCGGAGGACTGGGAGGGGCACCCGCTGCGCAAGGATTACAAATACCCCGAGTTCTACCACGGGATCAAGGTATGAAGGCCAACGCGGGAGCGCTCCCCACCCAGGAGATGCTCATCAACATGGGGCCGCAGCACCCGAGCACCCACGGGGTGCTCCGGGTGATCCTGCGGACCGACGGCGAGGTCGTGGTCAACGCCAAGCCGGACGTGGGGTACCTGCACCGGGCGCTGGAAAAGATCGGGGAACGGGTCACGTACGCGCAGTTCATGCCATTCACCGACCGGCTCGACTACCTCGCCTCGATGAACTGCAACGCGGCGTGGGCCTGGACCGTGGAGAAGCTGGCCGGCATCGAGGTTCCCGAGCGGGCGGAATACATCCGCGTGATCGTGTGCGAACTGAACCGGATCTCCTCGCACCTGATCGCGTTCGGGTCGTTCACCGCCGACATGGGGGCCTTCACGCCGTTCCTCTACGCCATCCGCGAGCGGGAGCGGATCAACGACCTGTTCGAGGAGATCTGCGGCAACCGCCTGACGTACAACTACGTCCGCATCGGCGGCGTTTCGGCCGACCTGCCGGACCGGTTCCTCGAGAAGACGAAAGAGTTCCTCGACTACTTCGAGCCGAAAGTCCCCGAGTACAACAAGCTGATCTCCTACAACAAGATCTTCGTCCACCGCCTGGCCAACGTCGCGGTCGCGACGCCGGAGGATGCCGTCGGGTACGGACTCACGGGGCCGAACCTTCGAGGTTCCGGGGTTCCGTTCGACCTCCGCAGGAACGAGCCGTACTCGGTCTACCCGAAGATCGACTTCGACGTCTGCGTCGGGACGGGGGAGCGGGGGACGGTGGGGGACTGCTTCGACCGGTACATGGTGCGGATCAACGAGATGAAGGAAAGCGTGAAGATCCTGCGGCAGGCGATCGCCCAGATTCCCGACGGGCCCGTGATGGCAAAGGTATCGCGGGTGTTCAAGCCGCCCGTCGGAGAGGTGTACTTCCGCGCCGAGAACCCGCGGGGAGAGACGGGGATCTACCTGGTCAGCGACGGGACCGTGAACCCGTACCGGCTCAAGATCCGCGCCCCCTCCTTCGTGACGATGAACATCTTCGAGAAGATCACCAGGGGGCTGATGATCGCCGACATCGTGGCGGTCATCGGCAGCTTCGATATCATTCTCCCGGAGATCGACCGGTAGTCATGCTGGAATCCCTCGCGATATCCCTCGTCGACGCCGTGCCGGTGCTCTCGGGAGTCCCTCTGTGGACGATCACCCTCCTGGTCATGGTCGTGGTCGCTGCGGCCGTCCTCACTTTCGCCCTGACGTACTCGGGGCTGGCGACCTACGTGGAGCGGAAGGTGGCCGGCGACATCCAGGCGCGGATCGGCCCGAACCGGGTCGGCCCCGTGGGGATCCTCCAGTTCCTGGCCGACGGGATCAAGCTCCTCCTCAAGGAGGACATCATCCCGGCCAAGGCGGACCGCTTCCTCTTCATCCTGGCGCCGTACCTCGTCTTCATCGGCTCCTTCGCGGCCTTCGTGGTCGTTCCCTTCGGGATGGGGCTGATCGCCTCCGACCTGAACATCGGCATCTACTACGTGATGGCCATCACCTCCCTCGTGGTGGTGGGCGTGATGCTTGCGGGATGGGCCTCCAACAACAAGTGGGCCCTCCTGGGGGGGATGCGCGCGGCGGCCCAGATCGTCTCGTACGAGATCCCGGTGGGAATGGCGCTCATCCCCGCGGTCCTCATCGCCGGCTCCCTCTCCCTGCAGGACATCGTGCGGTCCCAGGGGGGGCTGTTCGGGATCTTCGGGTGGAACCTCTTCCACAATCCGTTCACCTTCTTCTCCTTCTTCCTGTATTACGTTGCCGCGCTCGCCGAGACCAACCGGACCCCCTTCGACATCCCGGAGGCCGAGTCGGAGCTGGTCTCCGGCTACCATGTGGAGTACTCCGGGATCCGGTTCGCCTTCTTCTTCCTCGCCGAGTACGGGGACATGTTCGTCGTGTCCTCCCTGGCGACCGCCTGCTTCCTGGGAGGGTGGCACGTCCCCTTCCTCAACGCGGAGGCCCTCCCCGCCGTCTGGGGCAACCTCTTCTCGCTGGGCGTGTTTCTCGGCAAGACACTGAGCCTTGTCGTTCTCATGATGTGGATCCGGTGGACCCTGCCCCGGCTGCGCGTGGACCAGCTCATGCGCATGTCGTGGAAGTACTTGGTTCCGCTCACGTTCTTCAACCTTCTGGGCGTCTCCCTCTGGCTCCTGCTGTTCCAGGGGAGGGGGGTTCCCCAGATGATCGCATCGCTCTTCGGATAACGGGATGGGTTTGAAAGAGTACCTATACGACATCTGGGAAGCCGTGGCGACCACCGCGAAGGGGATGCGGATCACCGCGCGGTACGGGGTGGACCCGAGGGAGACGATCACCCTCCAGTACCCGGAGGAGCGCTGGGAGCCGTCCGAGCGGTTCCGCGGGTTCCTGTACAACGACATCAAGAGATGCACCAGCTGCACGATGTGCGTGAGGATCTGCCCGGTCGACTGCATCTCCCTCGAGGCCGTCCGGGGCGCCGACAAGAAGATGGTGCTGGCCTCCTACGACATCAACATCGGGCGCTGCATGTACTGCGGGCTCTGCGTCGAGGTGTGCCCCCCGAAGTCGCTNNTCAAGGCCCGCGTGGCGAAGCAGGTGGCGGAAGCCGCCGCGAAGGCGGAAGCGGAAAAGGCGAAGGCGGAAGGCGAGAAGGCGGGGGCGGAGAAGGCCGCCAAGCCCGCCGATCCGCCCAAAGAGACGAATTCCGCGCCGAGGGACCAAAGGAAGGATGCGCCGCCGATGATCCAGCCCGCCGCACCGGCATTCGCGGCGGGGAATCCCGAAACGGGCGACGCCACGAAGGAGAAGCCCGCGAAGGAGACGGAAGAGGAACCCACGAAGGCCAGGGATGAGGGCGGGGAGGGGAAGGAATGAAGGGACCGGCGGATCTGATCTTCTACGTGCTGGCGGCCCTTACGGTGGGGTCCGCGATCCTCGTTGCGACCCTTCCGAACATCATCTACGCCGCGGTGGCGCTGCTGTTCACCTTCGGCGGCGTGGCGGGGCTGTACGTCCTCCTCTCCGCGGACTTCCTGGCGGCCACGCAGGTCCTGGTGTACGTCGGGGGGATCCTCGTGCTGATCATGTTCGCGGTCTTCCTGTCGAACCAGATCTCCTCCGTCAAGCTGTCGAACCCGGTCCACTTCCGGCTTCCCGCGGCGGCGATCTGCCTCGTCCTCTTCGGCGTGCTGGCGTACACGGCGGTTTCCCCGGCCTTCGTCCTGAAGGCGCGGATCACCTACCAGCCGACCACCGCCGAAATCGGCGAGCTTCTGATGACCCGGTATCTGCTCCCGTTCGAGGTCGCCTCCGTGCTGCT
>DOTC01000127.1:3994-4550 GCA_003513855.1 Deltaproteobacteria bacterium
GCGCTGGCCATCTTCCTGCGGCTGTTCGCCACGACGGGCACCGTGGAGGTGGACGCGGCCGATCATCTCCGGGGTTGACGCCGTGAGCGAACAGAAAGGGTGAACCGTTGATCCGATACGCCTACATCATCCCGTTCCTGCCGCTGCTCTCCTTCTTCATCAATATCGCGGTCGGGAAGCGGCTCCCCCGGAAGGGGGACTGGGTCTCCCTCGCCACGATCGGCGCGGGGCTCGTGATGTCGATCGTGATCTTCTTCGAGGTCTTCCGGATCTACGACCCGAACTTCCGGTACCACGTCGTGGTCCCGTGGCTCTCCCTGGGAGGCCGGTTTGTCATCAACGCGGGGATCCTCGTGGACAATCTGACGGCCGTGATGCTCGTCGTGGTGACCCTGGTCTCCTTCCTCGTGCACCTGTTCTCGGTCGGGTACATGCACGGCGACCCGAAGTACAGCCGGTTCTTCGCCTACCTCTCCGTTTTCTCGTTCTCCATGCTCGGGCTCGTCCTGGCCGAGAGCTTCTTCTTCATCTACATCTTCTGGGAGCTGGTCGGGTT
>DOTC01000115.1 GCA_003513855.1 Deltaproteobacteria bacterium
CGTCTGGAACCGGACCTTCCGGTTCCCCTCCCACACGTAGCTCCGCCGGAACTCGATCGCCCCCTCGTCCGCCTGCATGAGGGGAAGGCTCGTGATCTTTCCGAGAAGAAGGCGCTCGTAGTTGAGGATCTGGAGAAGAATCTCCCCTCCCCCCGCCGTGACCCCCGCGGCGTCCCGGAGGAAGCGCGCCGCCTCCTCCTGCGGGACGTGGACCAGCGAGTTGCCCAGGCAGAGGAGGAGGTCGGCCGGATCCGTGACGATGCGGGAGACGTCGGAAAATCCGCCGGTCTCCACCCGTACCCGGGGAAACGGGGCGAGCTTCGCCCTCGCCCGGGCGACCAGGGCCGGATCGGGGTCGAACCCCACGCACTCCGACCCCGCGGCGGCGAAGGGGAGAAGTTGCGCGCCCGACCCGCATCCGGCGTCGGCGACGCGGAGCACACGCCCTCCTGCGAGAAGCCTTTCGAAGAGTGCCCGCTGGGCCTCGGATACCGGAAAGAGCGCGTCGTAGACGTCGCTCAGGTCCGTGTAGAACGCCAAAGTGCCCCCTCCCGTCGCGGCCTATTGTAGCAGGGGAAACCGCGCGGCCGGAAAAGAAAAGGTTGACGGGCGAGATTCTCCACGGATATGTATGGGAAGGTCTTTTTCGGGCCGCGAAGAAACCCAAGGAGGGGGGAATGATGATGAAACGGGGATGGTTCGTCCTGTTCGTTGCCGTCGCCTTCACGGCGATCTCTGCCGCACCGTCGAGCGCCTTCAACCAGCCGCCGCTCAACCTCGGTTTAACGGACATCCTGGACGGCGGGGTCCCCGGCGTGGGGACCTTTTTCACCGAGTACGTGCAGGCGTACAAATCGGACGAATTCAAGGACAAGGACGGGAACGACATTCCGGGCCTGGCGGATATCGGGGTCCTCCTCTCGATGAACCAGCTCGTTCACGTATACAAGCACAAGCTCCTGGGCGCCCACATCGGCGTGGATGTTCTGCTCCCCGTCGTTTCCATCAGCGGCAACGGGATCCCCACCAATCCGGGCCTCCTGGGAGACCTGACCGCGGGGCCGTTCCTTCAGTGGCTCGACACGAAGCTTCTCGGCCGTCCCATCGTGCAGCGGTTCGAATTCGATGTGACGTTCCCGGTCGGGCAGTACGACAAGAAGTACGCCCTGAACCCCGGAAGCAATCTCTGGGTGTTCGAGCCGTACTACGCCTTCACCTGGTTCCTGACGCCGAAACTCTCCACTTCCTGGCGGATCCACTATACCTACAGCACGAAGAACGACGATGTGTCCCCTTCACCGTTCAACGGCTTCTCCACCGAGGTCACTCCCGGCCAGGTCTTCCATTTCAACTACTCGTTCGAGTACGAGTTCCTGAAGGGCTTCCGGGGGGCAATCGCAGGGTATTACCTGAAACAGCTGACGAACGACGAAGGAAGCTCGGGGGATATCCAGGACTCGAAGGAGCAGGTCTTCGCCTTCGGCCCGGCGATCCACTACTTCTTCAGCGACAAGTTTTCCGCGGGGTTCAAGACCCAGTGGGAGTCGTCGACGGAAAACCGCACGCAGGGGAACCGGACGACCCTCCGGTTCACCTATCTGTTCTAGGAAAGCCTTTCGTTGGAAAGATTGACGGGGGGGCCGGAAGGCCCCCCTTTTCATTTGCGGGCCGTTTCCCCGTCCCGGATCAGATCAGAACGCGACGGTTTTCCTCGGGGAACATCTCCTGGTCGATCGGGGGGTGTCCCGGCGGAAGCTGCATCCCCGGGTGGCCGTGATAAGGAACCCTCTCCGGCGATTCGGCATCCGGAGAAAACCGCGTGACGCCGCACTCCCCCACCCGGGCCACGATATCCTCCCCTTCCCGGGTCACGCAGACCGGAGTCCCGTGGATGTAGATCTGGCTCGAGGATGACACGAGTGTCGCCAGCGGTCCCCCTGCCGGGATGTGAGGAATCGCGACCATGAGCAGCATTCCCGCCATCGTGGCGAAAAGTAACGTCTTCACGGGGTCCTCCCTTCCTTTGCCGTTACCCTATCGATGCGGAAAGGGGATCGCGGGATTCTCCGCGGTCGGATTCCTCTCCGCCGTCACTTCTTGCCGCTCGACCCGGGAGAGGACGCCCCGGGTTCCTTTTCCTATTTCCTGGAGGGATCCTCCCCGGCGACGGCCATTTCCCCGTCCTTCTTATCGCCGGGCAGCGCCGCACCGGCCGGCAGGAGAACCAGGGGCTCCTTCACCTTGAGGGAGTTGTCGAACGGGGAGGTGTCTTCCCACACGAATGCCTCCCCCTCGATCCGGTACTCTCCCGGCGAAGCGTCTTTGGTGTTCCACACCAGCGTCTCCCGGTACATCTTCCGGGGCTCGCCCCCGCTGCTGATCCACAAAAGCTGGCTCGCCACCACCTTGCCGTTGGCCTTGATCTCGATCGGGATGGTCGATTTGAACGGATCTCCATGGTCCTCCAGAACCATATCGAACCGGATCGTCTCCCCCACGTGCGCCACCATCGGGTCGACGTTGATCTCGTGGACGATGATGTCTACGCTCGGGCCGCTGCCGTCGCCGCCATCCATGCTGCTTCGCAAGAAGCGGGGACCGGCAGTTGTCGTCTCCGCCCCCGCGATCAGAACCACCATCGAAACCACCGTGACCACGAACCCCCATCTGCGCATCGCGAACCCTCCCTTTGCCGGATCAGACATCTCTTTCGCCGTTGGAGTCCCCTTGTTCCGCATAGACGTCTCCTTATAT
>DOTC01000054.1 GCA_003513855.1 Deltaproteobacteria bacterium
TAGAAATAGACGTCGCAGGACTGCACGATGGCCTTGTACATGTCCACCATCCCGTGCCCCTTTTCCTTCCAGCACCGGAACGTCCGGTTCCCCAGCGTGAACGATCCCTCGCAAAGGACCTGGGCATTCGGATTCTGGACCCCCGTCTCCAGCGCCGTCAGGGCCAGAAAGGGCTTCACCGTGGATCCGGGCGCGTAGGTTCCCTGCAGGCCCTTGTTCTGCAAGGGAGTTCGCGGGTCCGCAACCAGGGCCGCCCATTCATTTTTCCCGATCCCCCGGGAGAAGGAGTTCGGATTGAACGCCGGCGTCGAGACGAAGGCGAGAATGTCTCCGGTCTTCGGATTCATCGCGATCACGGCTCCCGCCTTCTTCTCCATCTCCATCGCTTCGTGTGCCACCTTCTGGATGTCGGCGTCAATCGTGGTCTGGACGGTTGCGCCGGTCCGGGGGGGCACCTCGGCCACCAGACGCTTGTCGCGGCCGGCGGCGTCCACCTCGACCTGCCGTCCCCCGTTCACACCGCGAAGCACGTCGTCCCTCGCCCTCTCGAGCCCGTACTTGCCCACAATGTCCCCCAGCGAGAGACGTTTTCCCTGCCCCGCAGCGAGCTCCTGCTCGCTCACTTCCCCGACGTACCCAAGAACATGGGCGAATTCCGGCCCGAGAGGATAGCTCCGCTTCGCCTCGACCTGGACGGAGAACCCGGGGAGGTCCTCCCGGTTGAACTCGATCACCGACNNTCGAACCGCAGATCCCGCGCGATCGTGATGCTCCGGTAGGGATTCGCATCCTGCCCCCGGATGATCTTCTCCCGGATCTCCCCGGCATCGAGCTCCAGCACCTCGGAGAGCAGCTGCAGCTCCCCCTCGATGGCCTTCACGTCCACCGGCGTGACGATGAGATCGAAGGATGCCTGGGTCTCGGCGATCGGCCGCCCTCTCCTGTCGAGAATGACGCCGCGGGGGGCCCTGACGACCCGGATCCGTATTCTGTTGTTCTCGGAAAGTGTCCGGAGTTCTTCGTACTTCACTACCTGCAGCCAGTACAGGCGCCCCAGGAGGAGGAAAAACAGAGTCAGCCCGATTCCCTGGAGGATGCGGATCCTCGATGCGATCCAGGGGTCCTGTTCCCGCTTCCGAATGCGCTCCTTCATTCCTGGATCCGCTGCCACCGGCCCGAGAGATCCATGAAGAGAAAAACGGCGAGAAGCGACGTCCAGGCGATCCGGACCACCTCCTCCGCTCCCCGGAGCAAGGAGAACGGGTTGCCTCCCGTAAGGATCAGCAGGAGGAGGACGGACGCGGACTCGGCCGCGAGAAGTCCCGCGACGACCAGCAACAGGAAGATCTCCGCGCGGAGGAAGATCCGGCGGCCGATCTCGCTCGCGGTGAAATAGACCGCCATCGAGGCGAGGAAGAACGTCCCGGGAGGGCCGGTGATCGTCACCTCGCGGAAGAGCGCGGGGGGAAGGACGGCGAGGAAACCGAGCGGTCCGGGAAGAAACAGTCCGGAGTAGACGATCGCGAGGAACGAGAAATCCGGCAGGAGAAACCACGGGAGGAGGCCGGAGAGCAGCCACACGTTCGCCGCGGTTCCGGCGAACGACAGCAGGAGCAGCACGAGAACGGGTCTCACGGCATCCCCCGTCGGAACGGGATCGTGGGACGGGACAGAACCACCAGGACCTCTTCGACGGAAAGCGCGTCCACGGCGCTCACCACCCGGATGTTCAGGAAGAGCCCTTCGCGGGGACGGTCCACGCTCACGACGGTGCCCAAAAGGGTCCCCTTCGGCATGCTCCCGTCGAACCCGGAAAAGAGGATCCGGTCTCCCCTCACCACGTCCTCGGTCGGGGAGACGTACTTCAGCCGGCAGAGGTTTCCCCCCATCCCCTCGGCGATCGCCCGGGCGCGGGTGCGCTCGACGATCACGTCCGCGGCGAAGCGGCTGTCCGTAAGGAGGAGGACTTCCGAAAGACCGGGATAGGTCCGGTGGACGCGCCCGACCGCGCCGGAGGGGGTGATCACCGCCATCCCCGTCTCGATCCCCGCCGCCGCCCCCCCATCGATGAATATGCCCTGGAACCAGGGGGAGACGTCGTGCCCCACGACGCGGGCGCCGACCGTCCTCGGTTCCCGCTCCGTCGAGAACCGCAGCAATTCCTCGAGCCGCCGGTTCTCCAGAACCGCGTCACGGCTCTCCGTGAGCTTCTCCTGCAGCGCGGCCACCTCCTTCCGGAGCTCCGCGTTTTCCCTTTCGACGTGAACCAGGTCGAAGTACCTCGACCACACGGAGGAGATTCCCCGCCGGAGAAAATCGATCGACTCGTAGACGGGCCGGAAGAGGGACGCCCCGATCTCCCCGAGAAAGCGATTGGGGGAAAATCCCGGGGGGCGGACGAAGAGCTGGATCGCCGTCGCCAGAAGGGCAACCAGGAGAAGGAGACGCCACCGCGTTCTGAGGAACTTCACCACGGCCAGCCGATCTTTGCAGCGTGGGTTACGCCCAAACCGGTACTATCGGAGGGCAACCTGGCGCAGCAGGTCCAGCTCATCGAGGGCTTGCCCGGATCCGAGCACGACGCAGGACAGGGGGTCTTCGGCGACCGTCACCGGAAGGCCCGTCTCTTCCCGCAGCAGGACGTCGAGGTTCCGGAGAAGCGCGCCGCCCCCTGCAAGCACGATCCCCCGCTCGTAGATGTCGCCGGCAAGTTCCGGGGGAGTCTCCTCGAACACCCCCTTCACGGCGTCCACGATCACCCGCACGGTTTCGGAAAGGGCCTCCCGAACCTCATCGGAAGTCATGGTCAGCGCCTTCGGGACGCCGGACACCATGTCCAGCCCCTTCACCTCGACGGTGTCCTCGAACCCGGGAAACGCGTTTCCGATCTGCACCTTGATGAATTCGGCTGTCGGTTCGCCGATCAGCAGGTTGTATTTCCGTTTCACGTACTGGAGGATCGCCTCGTCCATCTTGTCCCCCGCGACGCGGACCGAATGGCTCTGGACGATCCCGCCCAGGGAGATCACGGCGACCTCGGTGGTCCCGCCCCCGATGTCGACGATCATGTTCCCGGAGGGCTCGGTGATCGGGAGACCGGCGCCGATCGCCGCCGCCAGGGGCTCCTCGATCAGGTAGACCTCTCTCGCCCCGGCGCTCTGCGCGGATTCCCGGACGGCCCGCCGCTCCACCTCGGTGCACCCGTAGGGAACGCAGATGATGATCCGGGGGCGGACGAGGGTCCGGTGCTTGTGGGCCTTGCGGATGAAGTAGCGCAGCATCGCCTCGGTCACCTCGAAGTCGGCGATGACCCCGTCCTTGATGGGGCGTATGGCGATGATGTTCCCCGGGGTCCGCCCGATCATCCGCTTCGCCTCGATCCCGACGGCGAGAACCTTTTTGGCACCCCGGCTGTCCCGGTGCACGGCCACGGCCGACGGCTCCGAACAGATGATTCCTTCCCCCTTGACGTACACCAGCGTCGTCGCCGTGCCGAGGTCGATCGCGAGGTCGTTCGAGAACAGACCGAGAAATCGGTTGATGAGCATCGGTCCCTCCGGAAATCCCGTTCCCTTTTTGGAACATATGTGCAACGCCGTATCTTAGCAGGGCAACCCGGCCAATGCAAACGGATGGAGGACGAGGGTGGAACCCGTTGCATTTCCCGGGTGAAGAGGGGTACCATATACCGTTTTCATCTGACGCATTCATTCCCGACGGGAGAAATCAACGTCATGCTCGACGTCCTACGCCGGAACGCCGGTTCCTGGGCCATCAAAGGCATCCTCACGTTCATCGCTCTCACCTTCATCTGGTGGGGAGTCGGCTCGTACACCCAGAGCAAGCAGGACGTAGCCGCGACAGTCGGTGACGAGAAGGTCTCCATGGCGGAGCTTGCCGAGGCGCACGCCAGGCTGGAGAAGACATACCGCGATGTGTACGGAAAGGCGTTCACGCCGGAAATGGCGAAGGCGCTCGACCTCCGCAGGCAGGCCCTCGAGGCCCTCATCCGACGGAAGCTGCTGCTCGCCGAAGCGGGCAAAATGGGGCTGAGCACGACCAGCGAGGAGGTCCGGAGGGAGATCGCGGCGACGCCCGCGTTCCAGGTGGACGGGACGTTCCGCGAGGACCGGTACCGGAGCATTCTCGCCTACAACCGGGTTTCCCCGCAGGAGTACGAGGCCTCCCAGCGGGAGGAGATCACGCTCCGGAAGATCGAGGACCTCCTGCTCGCCTCCGCGCGGGTCCCCGCGACCGAAGCGCAGGACCTCTTCAACCTGACGCTCCGGAAGATCCGGCTTCTCGTGGTCACATCCGATCCCTCCGGGGTGCGAGGCATCCCTCCCGCGACCGAGGGCGAGATCGCGGCAAAGTACGAGCAGACCAAGGAGAGCTACCGGATCCCCGCCCGGGTGAAGCTCTCCGTTGCGCGGTTTTCCCCGGAGTCGTTCGCCCGCAAGGTAGAGCCCACCGAGCAGGAGATCCTCTCCTTCTACGAGGGAAACCCCGCAACGTTCCGCACCGAGGAGTCCCGCCTGGCCTACCCCGTCGTCATTCCCTACGCCGCCGGCACCAGGGAGGCTGCCCGCACGAGGGCGGAAGAGCTGATTGCAGAGGGAAGGAAGGGAAAAGACCGCTTCGAGAAGGTCGCGAAGAAACTGTCCCAAGACAAGGGAAGGGCGATCTGGGTCACGCGGCGCACGCTGCGGCCCGAGCTGGCCGACGCCGTCTTCTCCGCCCCGGTCGACGGGGTCGTCGGCCCCATCGACGCCGGGACCGGATTCACCGTCGTTCGCATCAACCAGATCAGATTTCCCGAAGACCTCCCGCTGGAGAAGGTCCGGGACCGCGTGGTGGACCTTCTCAAACACGAGAGGGGAAAGGACGAGGCGGTTCTGCGGGCGTACGAGGCCCACGGGAAGGCGGTGGAATCCCAGGATCTCGCGGGGGCGTGCGCGCCGTTCGGCGTCCCCCTTGCGGAGACGGGCTGGACGAGCGACGGGGAAGGCGTTGACCTCCCCCCCGTGGTCGTCCAGGAGGCGCTGCTGCTCCAGGCGGGCGGTATCGGGCCGGTCAAGACGGTCGGGGACACCCATTTTCTCTTCCGCGTCACCGCCAAGGAGAACTCCCGCATCCCGCCCCTGTCCGATGTGCGCAACCGGGTCGTCGCCGACCTCGAGAAGGAGAAGCGGAACGACGCGGCGCGGGCGGCGCTCGAAACCGTCCTCGCCGATGCCAAGACGGCGTCCGCCCTGAAACGGAACGCGGCGAAGGCCGGCCTGGCCGTGACGACCACCCCCTTCTTCCCTCCGCTCACCGACCCCCTCCCCGGGGCTCTCGCGGAAGCCGGGGAGATCCGGAGGGACCTGATCGAACTCTCCCCGAATTCCCCCGTATCTCCCGTCGTCTTCCCCGCCGGGACGAAATTCCTCGCGGTCGCGTTCGACGCGGAGCAGCCCGTCGACCCGAAGGAGTGGGAGGCCGGGAAGGATGCCTTCATTCGGGAATACGCGGAGCGGAAGCGGACAGGCGCCGTCGCGGCGTTCCTCGCCGAGCGCATGCAGCAGGCCAAGGTGGAGATCAACCCCGAAGCCCTCAAGTAGACGAACCCCCCGGAAAAAGGGACGAAAAAGGGGCCCCCTCGGGGGCCCCTTGCGGATGCCTGCCTTCTCCCGCGCCGTCTCCTACGCCTTCTCCTCGACCTTGATCCGCATCGCGTAGAAGGACCGCCAGACGAAGACGACCGCGACGGCGAAGAACGCCGCGGCCGCGATCCGGCTGGTGGCCACGGGCAGCTCGATCGCCAGCTCGACCGCCAGCAGGCCGAACAGGGTCGTGAACTTGATGATCGGGTTCATCGCAACCGACGACGTGTCCTTGAAGGGGTCTCCCACCGTGTCCCCGATGACGGTCGCCGCATGGAGCTCCGTCCCCTTCATGTCGAGCTCGGTCTCGACGAGCTTCTTCGCGTTGTCCCAGGCG
>DOTC01000124.1 GCA_003513855.1 Deltaproteobacteria bacterium
CGGGGCCTTCCTCGCCGAAGATCGCCAGCGTGGAGGACCTCTCCGGCAAGGAAGTCTTCGTGCGCAAGTCCTCGAGCTATTACGAGCACCTGGAGCAACGGAACGCCCGCTTCCGCAAGGAGGGCAAACCCCCGGTGCAGCTTCGGCCCGCGCCGGAGAACCTCGAGGACGAGGACCTGCTCGAGATGCTGAGCGCCGGGCTGGTGAAACTCCTCGTCGTGGACAGCCACAAGGCGCAGTTCTGGAAGAAGATCTTCAAAAACCTCACCCTGCACCCGGAAGCGGCTGTGCATTCCGGCGGCGAGATCGCGTGGATGTTCCGCAAGAACAGCCCCGGGCTGAAAAAAGCCGTGGACGCGTTCGTGAAGACCCACGGGAAAGGGACCAGCTTCGGCAACCAGGTCATCGAGCGTTACCTGAAGAGCACCCGGTTCGTGAAGAACGCAACCTCGGAAGCCGAACTCCGGAAGTTCCGGCAGATGGTCGCACTGTTCCGGAAATACGGAGACAAGTACGACATCGACTACCTGCTCGTGATGGCACAGGGATACCAGGAGTCGCGGCTCGACCAAAGCGTGAAGAGCAAGGCGGGCGCGGTCGGCGTCATGCAGGTGATGCCGGCTACCGGCAAGGAGCTTGGCGTGGGCGACATCCGGAAGCTCGAGCCGAACATCCACGCCGGCGTAAAGTACATCCGCTTCATGATCGACCAGTATTACGCGAATGAGCCGATGGACCCGTTGAACAAGGGGCTGTTCGCCTTCGCCTCGTACAATGCGGGGCCGTCCCGGATCCAGGGGTTGCGCAAGGAGGCGACCCGGCGGGGGCTCAACCCGAACGTCTGGTTCAACAACGTCGAAGTGGTCGCCGCAGACAAGATCGGTTCCGAGACGGTGACCTACGTGTCGAACATCTACAAGTACTACATTGCCTACACGCTCGTGGCCGAAAACGAGGCGGAACGGACCCGAACGCGGGAAGAGATGAAGAAAAAGAGCCGCTGAAAAATTTCGGGGTCGGGCCGCCTAGTTCAACTCGCCGTCCTTGTAATACTTCGTGCCCTTCGCGGTGAGCTCCAGGGCCAGGCCGTCATCCGTCAACTGATACAACCATACGCCCGGAGAGACGGACATGGCGCCTTCGAGAGCCATCCCTGTTTCGCCGGTTTTCGCGGAGGCGCCCGCCTGGCCGCCCAGCTCCCATCCGGAATTGATGAAGTTGTTGAGATCCTTCTGGTTCTCGAACACCCAGACCAGTTTGAACTTCTTGACACCTAACCCCAGGCCCGCCTGGACCTCCAGCATCTTCATGTACGTGACCGCCTTGGTCCGGTTGTTTACGGCGAGGCCGGACCCCTGGCCGCTCCCGACAACGAAGATCTTCATGCCGAAGTTGCTGAACACCGCATAACCTGCCGCTTTGGCCACGGCCTGTTTTGCCTTCGGCTGCACCTTGTAGAGCCGGTTGAGCGTTTCGTTGGCCATCTTCCGCACGTCCTGCTGCGCGGCCTTTTTCTCCTTTTCGGTCATGGCGGCGGACGCAAGGGAGGACACCCCCATCACCGCGATCATGACCACCGCCCACAAGAACATTTTTCTGCTTCGCATCGGCGCCTCCATTGCTTTTCTCCCCCGCCCGCCTGCGGCAGAGAGAGCGTTCCTTGATTTATGGTACATCCTTGCATGATACACGAGATCTTCCCTTAGAGTTCGGGGTTACCATTCGTGTCCGATCAGAACGCCTCCCCGACGCTGACGTAGAGAGCGGACTCGTCCCTGCCCCGGGCGACGTCGAGACGCAGGTTGAGCTTGTGGACCTCCGAGACCGTGTAGCGGAGACCGGCCCCGACGCCGGGCAGCCAGCTGGAGGAGTTGAAATCATGCAGGTTCCGGCCGACCTGCGCAACGCCCCCGAACACGACGCCGCCGAACTTTTTATAGAGATTCCGGCGGTACTCGACCTGGCCGGAGAGCAACGTCCTGTCCTGGTACCTTCCCACGGAATACCCCCGGATGTCGCTCTTCGCCCCGAGCAGGCACAGGTCGAAGAAGGGGACGTCCCCTGACGCGTAGCAGCCCGACGCGCGCATCGCCAGAACCGAGGGGCCGGAGAGCTCCAGATAATGGTTGTACGACGCTTCGTATTTCTGGTACGTCAGGTCGCTTCCGAAAGACGGTTCCTGGAAGGCCGCTGTAAGATCGAACAGGTGCCCTTTCGCCGGGTTGAAGGTATTGACCCGCGTGTCGTGCTGGAGATGCACCCCCAGAGAGCCGATGTCCAGGGCCAGTTGCGGTTCGGGGATGCCGATCTCGATGAGTGCGTCCCGGAGTTCCCCGTCCGGGCTCGTCCGGGTGGGGAAGTACCGGTAGAACGGGCCGGCGTAGAGGCGCCCGAACAGGCGGACGAGGATTTCGCCCTGGAAAAGCGCACCTTCCTGGTCCAGAGAAACCTTCCGTTCGTCTTTCCCGGCGCCGAACCCGATCCCGTAGAAATCGTAAAAAAGATTGAAGTACCCGGCCCCCAGCAGGATCCGATACCGGTCCTCCTTCAGGTACAGCTTCTGGGCGAAAGCGGCCGCCCAGCTTCCGGTGCTCGTGTAGAATCCGCCCACGCCGGTAAGAGACGGCGGGGATACGTTGTCATTGGAATTGACCCGGTACAGCAGCGCCCCGGCGAGGGTGAGCCCCGTTCCGAGAAGGGGGTTCACCACCGGGATCGGCGCGATGACATAGTCGAACTTGCGGTCCCCATTTTTTTCCCGCTTTCCCTGCTCCTCCCCATATTGGACCACGGTTTCGCCGGAATCCGGCGCGGCCCCGCCCCAAGCGGGTGCACCCCCGAGGACGGGCAGGAGGAGCAGCAGGATCAGGAGAACTGCAGGTTTGGAACCCTTCAAGGGAGTTCCGAAAGCCACGATCCGTCCTGGAACCAGCGCTCCGCCAGCGTCTTCAGGTCGCCGGAGCCGTCCAGGGCGGAGAGGAAGTTCTCCACCCAGTTGACCAGGAGCGGGTCCCCTCCCTGCATCGCGATTCCGATAGGCTCAAAGGTGAAGGGGGCACTCACCGTCGTCAGCCCTTTCTCCTTATATCGAAAGGCGGAGACCGCGCAGAAGTGGTAGTCCGCCACCATCGCATGCGCCTTGTCCTGGATGACCAGTTCGAGAGCCTCGTCGTACGTGTTCGTCGGTATGAGTTTGGCGTGCGGCAGGACCTTCTCGACATACATCTGGCTGGTGGAGCCCTTCAGGGCGGTCACGGTGTACTCCGGCTTGTCGATGCCGTTTGCATTCTGCAGGGAGGCGATCGTCTGAAGCTTCGTGAGGAAGGCCTTCCCGGTGACGTAGTAGGGACCGACGAATGCCACCTCCATATTCCGCTTCGGCGTCATCGTCATGCCGGACAGGATGAGGTCGATTTTCCCCTCTTTCAGCGCCGGCAGGAGCTGGGCGAAGGGCATGCTCGCAAGCGTAAGCTTCACCCCCATGGCGGACGCCATGAGCGCCGAGATGTCGGGCTCGAGGCCGATGATCTTCCCGTCCCGGGTGGTGGCATTGAGGGGGGGCTGGTCGCCGGATGTCCCCACCACCAGTTCCCCCTTCTTCAGAATGCGGTCGAGGACCGGACCGGCCTTTGCCGCCCCGGCAAAGGATAGAGTCAAGGCCAGCGCCACCGCGACGATCGCCTGCATCTTCCTCATGACAAGCCTCCTCCGTGGGATGTCGTTTCGCTGTTTTATGGTTTGCGTTCTTCCGCCGGCAGGGTCATCCCGGGGAGGACCTTCCTCTTCTTTTTCACCGTATCGAGGGACTCCGCGCGGACGTCGAGCCAGACGTGCCCGCTCCCCTGCACGGCGTGGTACGCCTTGCCGTCGTAGGAGAGCTCCCCGTAGTCATCGGCCCACCGCCTGGCCGAGAGCGTGTATTTCCGCTCGGGATCCCGGTCATCGGGTGGGGACCCGAAGGTGAGCGAACGGCCGGGCTCGAAGCTCACGGCGAGGGAGGTGGGGCCGACCTCCGTGGCAATCCCCGGGGTGCCGGCGGCGATGAAGACCTCCTCGACGACCCCTTCCTCCTTCTGCACGAGCTTGTGGGAGCTGGAGATCTCCCCTTCCTCGAGGCCGTACCGGTTCCGGAGGTGCTGGGTGAAGGGAATCCTTCCCGATGCACAACTCGAAACCCCGACAAGGGCGATGATCAGCGACGCGAAAACCAGGAACCTTGCCAGTCTGCCTGTCGATGGACCATGTTTCATGGAGGACCTCCCGGGGACGTCCCTTCCCGACCCCTATACCACCATGAGATTGTTTTTCGGTCTATCCGATTCGGCTCGCCGTCGCACGAGTGCTGTAACGTGTCGTCTCCCGGACTCATCCCTTATCCGCGCTGCTCTTTCCTTCCCCTACCAGTTCCCTGACGCCGACCCCCCAGTTGCTCAGAACCTGGGTGACGTCCGCGAAACCGGCGTTCAGTATCTCGAGCCGCTCCCGCCGGACGATCTTGACCGAACCGGCCA
>DOTC01000227.1 GCA_003513855.1 Deltaproteobacteria bacterium
ATGGCGTACGTGATCATCTTCTCCCTGACCTGTTCCCTTCTCGTGTCCCTGAGCCTCGTCCCGATGCTCTCCGCCGGCCCCCTGGCGTCCCGGGAAGATCGCACCCGGAAACGGGCGCCGTGGATCGAGCGGTGGGACGCGAAAGCGGGCGCATTTTTCATGGACCTCGAAAACGGCTATCGCGATCTTCTCCGATGGGTTCTTTCCCACCGACTGCAGACCGTTCTTCTCGCCGCGGCGATTCTTTGCGCAAGCCTTCTCCTTCTCCCCTGGATCGGCACCGAATTCCTTCCCCCCAGCGACGAGGGGGAAGTGCGGGTCACCGGGGAGATGGAGGTCGGCACCCGGCTGGAACTCGTCGACCAGCAGACGCAGCGNNCGGAGCCGGTCGAACGTGGAGATCGCCGATGACCTGCGGCGCCGCTTGACCGGCAACATCCCCGGCATGGACATCCGGACCCGCGCCCCGCAGGGACAGTTCCTGCTGGACCGGCTGCTGGGCGCCGACGAAGGGCTGACGATCGAGATTCGCGGGTTCGATCTTTTTGCGCTCGACGCCCTGGCCAACCGGGCCGCGGCGGCGATCCGGGACATCAAGGGGATCACGGACATCGACACCAGCCGCGAAGCGGGCATCCCCCAGCAGGAGATCCGCGTGAACCGCGACAAGGTCGCCGACCTGGGCCTAAGCGTTCGCGACGTCACCAAGATCCTGGAAACCGCAATGGCCGGCTCCAAGGTCGGAGAGTTCCGGGCCCAGGGCAACTCCTACCGCATTCTCGTGAAGCTGAAAGACGCCGAGAAACGGTCGCTGGACGAGATCCTCAACCTGACCCTGACCACGGGAACCGGCGAACAGGTGGCGCTGCGAAGCGTCGTCACGACCGAGGAAAGCCGAGGGCCGATCCTGATCGACCGCAAGGACCAGCAGCGGCTGGTGAACGTCACGGCAAACGTCACGGGACGCGACATGGGCTCCGTCGCCGCAGACGTGCAGGAACGGCTGGCCCGGATTCCGCGCCCCGTCGGGTACGACCTTCGGGTCGCCGGCAACTACGAAGAGCAGCAGAAATCGTTCCACGAACTGGTGATCTCGCTCGTGCTGGCGCTGGTCCTGGTTTACATGGTGCTGGCCTGCCAGTACGAGTCTCTGCGAGACCCCCTGGTCGTCATGGTNNGCCGATCCTGATGACGACGCTCACGACCGTGCTCGCCCTGCTGCCGCTGGCGCTCGGCATCGGGGAAGGTGCGGACGCCCAGGCCCCTCTGGCCCGTTCGGTCGTCGGAGGCCTCACCGGATCGACCCTGATCACGCTGGTCCTCATCCCGGCGGTCTATTCCCTTTTTCACCCCGAACGGAAAGTGGTCCGCGGATGAATGTTCCCGGCTCGCAGAGGCTGCTTGCGCCGATTCTGGCGGTCCTGCTTGCGGTCCTGTCCGGGGGTTGCGTCCGGGTGGACCGCTGGGGCGTCTTTCAAAAACCCCCGGAGCCCCCCGTCCCCGGGGAAGATACCCGTCCCATCGAAGGGGCCGAGGCGTTTCTTCCCCGCCTGACCGAAGAGCCGACGTTCGCACTGCCGGCCGAGGGACCGGTTAGCCTTTCCGTCGAACAGGCGATTCTGCTTGTCCTGAAAAACAACCGCGACCTGCAGGTGCGCCAGATGAACCCGGTCATCGCCGGGACCTTCGAACAGATCGAGCGGGGGACGTTCGACCCCGAGCTGTTCGCGGATTTCTTGTACGGGAAGGAACGGACGAGGGAGACGGCCGCCTCGACCGGCACGGAGTTCGATGTCGAAGGAAACGAGACCGCNNTCGGGCAGGAGCGCACCATCTCCGACCGCACCCCGGAGCTTCAGACCGCCCGTCTGGGCTTGAGCGTCACGCAATCCCTGTTACGCGGGTTCGGACCCTCGGTGAACCTGGTAAGCGTAAGGCAGGCCGAACTCGGTGCCACCGCCAGCGTATACGAACTGCGCGGCTTCACCGAGGCGGTTCTGGCCAGTACCGAGATCGCCTACTGGAACTATGTGCTCGCGCGGCTCGCGATCGAAATCGTCGAGAAATCGCTGGCCGTGGCGCGGCAGCAGAAAAACGAGGTCGAGCTGCGCATCGAGGTCGGCATCCTGCCGGAGATCGAGGCGGCAGCCGCCCGCGCCCAGGTCGCGAGCCAGGTGCAGGCGTTGATCGAGGCGCGCAGCCTGCTGGAAGAGAACCGTCTGCGGCTCCTGCAGCTGATCAGCCCCGGCCCCCATGGCCGGCTCGATCTCCAGGTTGACGCCACAAGCGAACCGACCATCGAACCGGAACCGATCACCGACCTTGGAGACCGTCTGCAGCTGGCTGAGCGGTCCCGCCCCGATCTGAACGAAGCGAGGCTCAGGCTCGAGCAGAACCGCCTGCAAACGATCGCGACCCGAAACGGCATCCTCCCGCGGCTGGACCTCTTCATCGCGCTGGGACGAACGGGGTTCTCGGATACCTTCTCCGGCTCGTTCCGCGAGCTGGACGGAAACACCTACGACGTTGCGGCCGGGGTTCGTCTTAGCCAATTCCTGGGAAATCGGGCCGCCGAGGCACAGGACCTCGCTGCCCGGGCATCGCGCCGCCAGGCGGCCGATGCCGTGGACAACCTTCGGCAGATGGTCCAGGTCGACGTGCGGCTCGCGTTCAACGAAGTCGAGCGCGCCCGCCAGCAGATCTTTGCGAGCCGTGCAACCCGCACCCTTAGAGAAGAGACGCTTGACGCGGAAAAGGAACGGTTCGACGTGGGGCTTAGCACCTCCCTGCTGGTCGCCCAGGCCCAGCGGGATCTTCTGGTCAGCAGCATCGAAGAGGTCAAGGCGATCGTCAGTTACCGGACCGCCCTCGTCCGGCTGTATCTCGCCGAGGGCAGCCTGCTCGACCGCCGCGGCGTCCTGCTCCCCGGCGGCAACCCCGTCGACCGCCTCTGAAGTCCCGTGACAGACGAAGTTCCCGAACTTCCACTTCCTCCAGCCCTCCCCAATTCCCTTTCCGGCAATATTTATAACCAATATAATTATCCATATATGCCACTATACCTAAAGTTTGGCCTTCACAATCGACCAGGCCGCGATCGTCATCCCGTCCCAAATGGCGACCGACCGGATCTGCGCATCGATTTCGGCGGGCGTCAACCGGAGGAGCTCCAACTCCTCCGTTTCATCCGGCGTTCCCCCCACAAACCCGAGGTCCCTTGCGATGAACACCTGGCACATCTCTGTTGTGACGCCATTGTAGGGGTTGAACTCCCCGACCTTGATCAGACTCCCCGCCGAATAGCCGGTCTCTTCCGCCAGTTCCTTTCGAGCCGTCTCTTCGTGGGTTGAACCGTCTTTCACGCTCCCGCAGGGAAATTCCACGCTCTCCCTGCCCATCAGGTAGCGATACTGGTTGATCACCAGCACGGTCCCGTCCCCCATGATCGGGACGACCATGGAAGAACCGTTCGTATGGACGTAATGGTACTCGCCGTGTTTTCCCGACGGCAGCTCGAAGGCGTCCCGCTTGTACGTCCAGTACGGATTCTTGTACACGGTCGATTCGTATATCTTCTTCCATGGCTTGAGTGTCATTCGGCTACTCCTTGTCAAACGCTCCCTTTGCAGGAGAGTATCAGGGGGGCTCTTTCGGCGCAACGAATGCCCTCTCCGCACCCGGGGAAGAGTGCGCATGGCGAATCCGGCATCGCCACCCCGGATGAGATGGAAAATGGATCACCGAGACAGAAACGACTGATCCGGAAGGCGATCCCTGATATCATTTCGAAGAAGGAAACCCGACGGGGTCCCGTACAACGAGCGTTCCTTACAGGAGGGAATCATGACAAACGTCACCGAGATTGCTCCCGACGTCTACCGCATTTCGACCTACAACGACAACTACAAGCTTCAGTTCAATCAATTCCTCGTCAAGGATGACGAGCCGCTGCTCTTTCACACCGGCATGAAGGGGGACTTTCCGCTCATCCGGGAAGCCGTCGCGCGAATCGTCGACCCCGCAACGATCCGGTGGCTGAGTTTCAGTCATTTCGAGTCGGACGAGTGCGGGTCCTTGAACGAATGGCTGGAGGCGGCGCCGCAGGCGCAACCCCTCTGTACGGTCGTGGCGGCGCTCGTCAACCTCTCCGATTTCGCCATCCGGGCGCCTCGCTGGATCCAGAAGGAGGAGACCGTCAACACCGGGAAATACCGGTTCCGTCTATACCCGACGCACCACCTGCCGCACTCCTGGGATGCGGGCATGCTCTTCGAGGAGACGAACCGGACGCTGTTCTG
>DOTC01000226.1 GCA_003513855.1 Deltaproteobacteria bacterium
GGCGACCCCTTGCTCCCAAGGCAAGTGCGCTACCAGGCTGCGCTACGTCCCGACTCTTTAAGACCTACCAACCTACCCGAACATCCCGCTGTTTCGCAACTCCTCGATGACGAGCCGGACCGCCTGCCCCCGGTGGCTGATCCGGTTCTTCTCCTCGGTGGTGTGCTCCGCCATCGTCTTCGGCGAACCCTTGACCCGGAAGACCGGGTCGTACCCGAAGCCGCTCTCCCCCCGCGGGGCGGATACGATCTCCCCGTCCATGCGGCCGGTGGCCTCCGCGATCACCCGGCCCGGGAGGGCGGCCACCGCCACGCAGACAAAAGCCGCGGTCCACGGCTTGGGACAAGGGAGCAGTTCCTCGAGAAGCAGCGCGATGTTCTTTTCGTCCGTGGCCTGATCTCCCGCGTACCGGGCCGACTTAACGCCCGGCCGGCCGCCCAGCGCGTCCACCGACAGGCCGGAATCGTCNNGCGTTCTCCGCGAACGTCTTCCCCTCCTCCCGGGGCTCCGTTGTGGCCTGAAGGTCAGGTAGCGTGAGGACCTCGACGTTTTTCTGCATCCCCGAACCGAGGAGCGCCTTGATCTCGGCCGCCTTCCCCCGGTTCCGGGTCGCGATCAGGAGCTTCATCGGCCACCCCCCATCCACTGTCTCTGGACCCGGATGATCCGTCTCCCGGCGCGCACCGCAGCCTCGAGCATCCGGTCCAGCTGGCCCCGCGTGAACGGCTCTCCCTCGGCCGTCCCCTGCACCTCGATCAGGCTCCCGCTCCCGGTCAGGACGACGTTCATGTCGACCTGCGCATTCGAATCCTCGGCGTAGTCGAGGTCGACCAGGATGCGCCCCCCGATCATCCCCACGCTGACCGCCGCCACCGGCTCCCGGACGGGGTTTTCCGGGATCACCCCGCTGCCGGCCAGTCGGGAGCAGGCCTGCCACAGGGCGATCCACGCCCCGTTGATCGAGGCCGTGCGCGTCCCGCCGTCGGCCTGGAGAACGTCGCAGTCCACGGTGATCGTCCTCTCGCCCAAAGGACCCGGGGCCACCACGGCGCGAAGCGACCTGCCGATCAGCCGCTGGATCTCCTGCGTCCGGCCCTGCACTTTTCCCGTGCGCCCTTCCCGCTGGCTCCTCGTGTTCGTCGCCCGCGGCAGCATCGCGTACTCGGCGGTCACCCAGCCCTTCCCGGTCCCCCGGAGGAACGGGGGAACGCGCTCCTCGACCGACGCGGAGCACACCACCTTCGTCTCCCCCAGCTCGAAGAGCACCGATCCCTCGGCGTGTTTCTGGACCCCCGGCGTCACGCGGATCTCCCGGAGTTCCCCCGCCTTCCTGCCGCCTGCGCGCATCCCGCCTCCAACCCCTTTCCTGTGCCGCCGGTTCTGATTATCCGGGAAAATCGCCCCCCGGGGAACCCTTATTCCCACATTCCCGTCGGTGTCCCCCGAGAGACCTTGCCCGACGGGCGCCGCGACCGCTGCGGGGTTTCCCTTGCCATCCGGTTCCCGGGGGCGGTATCTTCAAGGTTCATCCAGAACAATGCCCCGGATCGATCCGCGGGGAACGGAGGCTCCCATGCGCAAACCCTGGTTGCTGACCGCAGCGGTGATCGGCCTGACGTGCGTCCTGGCGGGCACGGCGCTGGCCCAAGCGGACGGCGCTGCCCTCTATTTACGGTGTTTCGGGTGCCACACCTCGACCGGCGCCGGCATCCCGGGCACCTTCCCGCCCCTCGCGGGCCACGCGGCGGAGCTGGTGAAGGCCGACCGCGCCTATCCCGTAAAGGTGGTCCTGTACGGCCTCGCGGGGGAAATCGAGGTCGGAGGGAAGAAGTACAACGGGAAGATGCCGGCCTTCGGCGATCAGCTCAAGGACGACGAGGTCTCCGCGCTCTTGAACCACATCCTGTCCAAGTGGGGAAACGAGAAGATGCTCCCCAAGGGACACAAGGAGTTCACCGCCGCCGAGGTCAAGGCCCAGCGGGCCAAGAAACTCACCGACAAACAGGTCCTCGGGGCCCGGCCGAAGATGAAGTAGGGAATCCCCGCCCCCGTGCGGGCCCCGGCCCGCACGGGGGATTCCGCCGGGACCGTTCTCCCCCCTCAACGGGGGGATCGCCGGAAAACCAGCAGTTCGATGATGCCCAGGAAAAACCGCCGGGAAGAGACGAGTTCGAATCCGCTCCCCCCGAAAAGGGCACGAAGCGCTCTCCGGTCCGGGAATGCCGAAAGGCTTGCCGCGATGTACCCGTGGACCTCGTGGTTNNAAACAGGCCGCCCGGGGCTTCGAGAAATCGAGAAACGCCGCCGTCCCCCCCGGTTTCAGGATTCGCCGGATCTCTCCGACGGCGCGCGGGAGATCCGGGGCGTTGCGCAGCGCGTAACTCCCCGTGACGATGTCGACGCTTTCTTCCGGGAAATCGATCGCGCACATGTCCTGCCGAAGGAAGCGGAGATTGCGGTAACGGTTGCGGTCCCGGGCGATGGCGAGCATCGGCTCCGCGATGTCCAGTCCCGCGACCCGGCCTTCCGGATACCGCTCCGCAAGGAGAATGGCGACGTCGCCCGTTCCGCAGGCGATGTCGACGCACAGGGGAGCGCGGACCGGCGGCAGCGAGTCGACCAGGCGCGCCTTCCACGATGCGTCCCGGAACAGGGACATGGCGCGCGTCGCGACGTCGTACCGCGGGGCCGCCTCGGCGAAGTGACGCTCGTTGTAGAGCCTCTTCCTCTCCGGGACGTCGAGGTGGTCCCGGATCTTCAGGGCGAACCGCGTCATCACCCTTCCCCGCCCCCGTCGTCGCCGGCCTCCGCCAGGGAGGGACGCGGGAGAAGCGGATCTCCCTCGCCCCCCTTCGCGGGAAGATATCTCCACATGCTCCCGTCGTGGAGGGCCCGGAACACCTCTTCGTACACCTCGAGGACCCCCGCGCGGTAGGCATCGTCGATGCGGATCGCCTTCCGGGCGAACTCGTGGCACCAGCGGCATTCCCCGCAGTCGACGTCGCGGCATCCGGACTCCCGGAACCGAGCCAGGAACCCGTCGAGAGACCGGTTGTCGATGTAAACGGGAGCCTCTTCCGCAAGGGGACGCGTCATGTGGCACAGGTCGGCCAGGCGCTTGAGGAGCAGCATCCGGACGGGGTTCACCAGCCCGGGGCGCAGGAAGAAACGCACGATCCATCCGGGTCCGCGCCGGTAATACGGGTCGTCTTCCTTCACCCCCCGGAAGGCGTACGGCTGGACGAGATCGAGGAGGTTCCCGTCGTAGCGGCGGCCGGTATACGCCCGGACCCGCGTGACCATGAGCGGCGTCGGAATGTCGCGCTCGGCGATCTTGAAGAGGTCGTAGCCCAGGCCCTCGTAGACGTGGAGGTCCTCGGGCCGTATCCACTCCGACCGGAGGTAGTTGACCGGATCGCGAAGCTTCCTCTCGGCGCATCGGAGAAAGCACCAGTCGATGAAAAACCCCCGGTTCCCGTGCCACGCCTGGCCGGCGTGCGAGAGCGCGTTCATGTGCATGGGGGAGAGCGCGCATCCCGAAAGACAGTTGTTGTTGACCAGGAGCTCCAGGTCGCACCGGACGCTTTTGCGGATCCGCTCGAGCGCCGCCAGCTCCCGGTTGACCAGGATGCTGTCGAGCACGATGCAGTCCGCCCCCATCTCCTCCCACATCTGGGCCTTGCGGACCCGGTCCACACCCCCGAAGACCGAGACGCGCACCTTGAGCCCCGGATACCGGGTCTTGATGAGCGTCAGAAGATAGGGCGACGACACCGTCACCGAGGCGACGCCGATATCGCAGAGCCAGCCGGCGAGTTCCCCGATCTCCTTCTGCCCCGCCCGCGTCATCTCCCGGTTCCCGAGGCAGGAGGCGTTGAGAAGGTAGTTGAACGCGATCCCGGACCGCCGGGCGTGCTGCACATGGGCCGCGAGGCGCCTCCGCGACACGCGCGCCAGCTGGTACGGCGCACGCCCTCCCCCGACAGCGTCCTCCCGGAGCTTCCCGAAAAGCTCCACGACGGGAAATTCCCGCATCGCCTCGACCAGCGCCGGGTCGAAATTGGTCGCGACGGACAGTCTCATGGCGGATCAGATCGCGACGGCGGCGCGTTCCCCGCCTTCCGCGCCGGGCAGAGCCCCGGACGGGACCCGAAGGGCTGCAAGAAGGGCCATCTCCACGGTCAGGCCCGGGCCGAAGGCGATGGCGCACACCTTTTCCTCCCCGCCGCCGGCACCCTGTTTCAGGAGTTCCTCGAGGACGAAGAGGATGGAGGCGCTGCTCATGTTGCCGAACCGGCGAAGCACCTCGCGCGACGCCTGCAGCTGCTCCGCCCCCAGGTCGAGACATCTCTGGACCTGGTCGAGAATCGATTTTCCCCCGGGGTGGACGGCCCAGAGGTCGACGTCGGCGATCGCCATGCCGCCGAGGGCAAGAGACGGCTCCACGAATTCCCGCAGGTTGGCCCCGAGGATCTTGGGCACGTAGCTGGTCAGGGAGATATCGAAGCCGTGGTCGCCGATGCGCCAGGCCATCTCCTGTTCTCCGTCGGGGACGAGCGTGCTCCGGAACCCCTCGATCCGGAACGCACCGGTGCCGGGCGAAGGCGCCCTCGCGCTGACGACGGCCGCGCCCGCCCCGTCCGAGAACAGGGAGTTGGCGAGGATGGTGTCCTCCGTTCCGTTCAACTGCAGGTGCAGGGAGCACAATTCCAGGCAGAGGACCAGGACCACTGCGCCGGGGTCCGCCTCGCAGAACTGGGCGGCCATGCGCAGGGCCGGAAACGCGGCGTAGCATCCCATGAACCCCAGGTGATACCGTTGGGTGCCCGGGGACATCCCGAGGTCGCGGACGATGTGGTAATCGGGCCCGGGGTTGCAGAAGCCCGTGCAGGAGACCGTGACGACGTGCGTCACGTCCCCGGCATCGAACACGGAGTGGTCCAGGACCTTTCGCGCCAGAGCCACCGAGAGGGACCGGGACCCGGATTCGAAGAGGGCGTTCCGGGCGGCGGTGCCGGGCCCTTTCCGGCCCCCGTCGGGACCGGCCCGGAAGAAACTGGCAAGGCTGTCCCCGTCGAAATCCTCGATGACCGTGTGCCGGCGCTCGATCCCGGAACTCCGGTAGATGGCCCGGATGAGACGCCGTTCGCGCTCGTCCCGGGACCACTCCTGCATCTTTCTGCTCGCCGCCTCCTGGGTGAAGGAAAACCCGGGAAGCAGCGTGTCGATCCGATGGATCCATGCCCCCATGACAGGTCCTCCGGGGCCCTTGCCTGCGGCGTCCCTACTCCTTGGATGACACTTTCAGCCGGACGTTCCCCCTGACGGTGACCTTGTCGCGGACCCGGAACATCCCGAGAAAGGACGGCGCCTTCAGGCCGAACTCGTCGAGCGACACGGGAAATTCCACGTCGACGCCGACCTGGTCCCCTTCTTCCCGCAGGTTGGTCACCGCCGCCCGGATGGTCCGTTCGACGTCGCGGATCCTGAGGGTCAGGTCGAACGAGGCCGTCCCTCCCCCCCCGATCCGGACGTCGCGACGGATCCTGGCCACGTCGATCTCCCGGATGGTTCCGTGAATGCGTGGAAACCTGTCGCTCTCAAACATCTCCCGCATCTGGCCGTCCCGGGTCCGGTTCCCGGTGTCCATCCCGTCCACCATGACGTCCACTTCCATCCCGGGGATCCCCATCCCGCCGGGGGCGGTCTCCAGGAGGTCCGCGGAGAAAGGCTGGCAACGGACCGTCCCGGAGAACTCGTGAAGGGTCGATACCCCAAGGAAGCGGAGGAGACACGTACCCTGGATCTGTCCGGCCCCGGCAGGGATGGCAAGCGTCAGAAAAAGGAGCGCGGCAACGGTCCTGGACGGTATCATGCGGGGGAACTCCCGGTGCGTTTACCCGTTTAGATGCACTGTGGTCTCAAGAGGAACTGAGGAGGAGAGAACCGTGTCCGTGGCGTGGGTCCTGCCGGTCGTCGTGCTGCAGCGGCTGTTCGAGCTGGAACTCTGCCGGCGGAACAGGCGCACCCTGATCGCCCGGGGAGGGAGGGAATTCCACCCGGAGACGTACCCCGTCATGGTGGCGCTCCACACCCTGTTTCTCCTCTCGCTTGCCTGGGAGTCGTACCCGTGGCGCGTCCCCCTGGACTTCCGCACGGTCGCCTGCCTGGCCGCCCTGCTCCTTGTCACCGGCCTGCGCTACGGGAGCATCGCCACCCTCGGGGATCACTGGACGACACGGATCGTCGTCGTCCCCGGGAGCCGGGTCGTCCGGGCCGGCCCGTACCGGTTCCTCCGCCACCCAAATTACTTGGTCATCGTGCTGGANNCTCCGGCAGCGGATCCGCCTGGAGGAGAAGGCCCTGCGGGAAACGACGGACTACGGAGAGAGGATTTAAGGGGAGAGAATCGGAGAGGCAGGAACGCCCCGGGCTAATTCCACGTACCCTGCCCCTGGTCCTCGCACTCCCACCGGTTCAGCAACTCTTCTGCTTCGACTTCCCGGCGGATCGCCTCCGGGCAGAGGCATTGGACGAGGTGGCACGCGCACTGCTTGTAGAAATTCTTGAGGTGGGCGTCGTCGCACTCGCGTGCGTGCACGAACCCCTCCTTGTACGCCCACGCGGCATCCGCCGAAGCCCCCCAGCCGAAGAGGTAGAGAACGCCCTGTTCCGCATCGCCCCCGAACACCACGATGGACTTGACCGGCCGCTCGTTCCCGGCTCCGTCCCTGACTGTGATCTCTTTGGCCTCCGGGTCCACCTCGATCACGATTTTGATCTTCTTTCCCATATCCCTCTTATCGGAATATCGGCCCCGGCCCTTTACCGACCCCTTTCCTGATTCTTCGTCGTCGGGAATCCCTTTTCTTTCCACCCCTTTATCCCGTCCGAGAGGTGGTAGATCTTCCGGAACCCCATCTCCTCCATCATCGGAACCGCGGATCCGCTGCGACGCCCCGTACGGCAATAGACGAGGTAGGTCTTCCCCCGGTCCAGCGTCTGCAACTCCTCCTTGAACTTGTTCGACCGGAAATCGATCATCACCGCGCCAGCGAGATGCCCGTCCCGGTACTCCTCCGGCGTGCGGACGTCGAGCACGACGAATTCCGGGCTGGCCCCGTTTGCTTTCATCAACCCGGCCGCTTCCGCCGGAGAAACGGTCTCGTGACGCACCATGTCCGCAGCCTCCCCTTTCATTCCCCCCTGCCAATCGAGGAGCAGTCCGGCCATCGCCGCGAACAGGAGGACCGACCGGCTTTTTCGTTTCGTCATGTCATCCCTCCTCGTCCCCGCTTGCCGCGTCCTTTTAGATGACCACGTTCCGGGTGCGTTTCGCCCCCGACCGGCTTCCGGCGATCCGGGAGGTTGTCCCCACCCTGCGCAGCGTGTCAAGATACCTCTGGAACGGCATCCCGCCAGTCCGGAAAGGAGCCGGAGCATGACGGTCCGCCACCCCCTGGTCGGAATTCTGACCGTTGCGATCTGGCTCGCGGCATTCTCCGCGGCGGCGGATCCTCTTCACCATGTGGCCGCGGAGGGAAGCCGGGAAGTGGCCGAGGAGATCATCGCCGAGGGCGCCGACGTGAACGCGAGGGACCACCTCAAGCGGACTCCCCTCCATCGGGCAGCCGAGGCGGGAAACGTGGAGATCGTGGAACTCCTGCTCGAGAAGGGGGCCGACGTGGACGCGCGGGACGTGAATTCACTGACCCCGCTGCACAAGGCCGTCGACAGGAACCGGCTCGATGTGGTGAGCATGCTCGTTGCCCGGGGCGCCGACGTGAACGCAAAGGACGGCTTCGGCCAGACGCCCCTGTTGTACGCGGCCGATAAGGGAAGCGAGGCCGTCGTGGCCCTGCTCATCGAACGGGGCGCCGAGGTGAACGCGAGAGACCAGGGCGCCAACACGCCGCTCCTCAAGGCGGTCT
>DOTC01000134.1 GCA_003513855.1 Deltaproteobacteria bacterium
CACGGGCATATCGTCGGGGACCGCATCCTCATGCTGACGGCGGGCGTTCTCTGCGCGCATCTGAGAAAGAGCGACGTGGCCGCCCGGTACGGGGGGGATGAATTCGCCGTGATCCTTCCCGAGACGGACCTCGCAGCGACCTCCGCCATCGCGGGCCGCATCGCGGCAGGGATTTCCCAGGTCCGGCTCGACACCAGGGATGGTGGGACGATCTCCTGCACCGCCAGCATCGGATACGCGGCGTGCCTTCCGGCATCGACGGAGCGGGACACCATCCTTGGCGTCGCCGACCGGTTGATGTACGAGTCCAAGCGCCGGGGGCGGGGAGGGATCCTGGGGGAGCAACTCTGATCGGAGCATGGCGCAAGGGAGGACGATGAGGGAGTTCGCCGGGCGGAAGAGGATCGCGGGGTAATGCCGGAGGGGGAGACGCATGGACCGGAAAGTCGTTGAGCAGTATCGCCTGGCGTTGTTCGGCCGGATGGTGATGGGGGTGTCTCACGAGGTGGACAACCACCTGAGCGTTGTGCTCGGTTTTGCGGAACTCCTGCAAGTCCTGGGACCCGGAGAAAAGAAGGCGCTCGAAAGCGCGGGGAAAATCCTGTCGTCAGGGGAGAAGATCGCAGCCATCATCAAGCAGTTTTCCCACTATGTGCGGCCCCACACACCGGTTGCCGAGCCGTTTACCCTCTCCGCCGTTCTTTCGGAGATCGTTCTGTTCTCGCGCTACGATCTGGGTCGCGGCAATGTCACCCTCGTCATGCCCGGTCAGGACGCGGCGGTCCGGATGCGGGGCGACAGCAGGGATTTCGCGCTGGCGCTTCTGGCGGTCCTCCTCAACGGGGTGGAGGCGATGGCGGGAAGAGGGGGCAAGCTGACCGTGGGCAACGCTCGCCGGGAAGGATCCTGGCAGGTCACGGTTGCCGACGAGGGCCCCGGGATCCCTCCCGCGGTCCTCCCACGGATATTCGAGGAGGGGTTTACCACCAAACCGGACCCCCTGCATTCGGGGATGGGGTTGCCCGTCGCACGCCACATCGTGTCCGGGATGGGAGGGGACATTACGACGGAGAACCCTCCGGCGGGCGGCTGTCTCGTCACCTTGCGCGTCCCGGCCGGTTGATGGGTTCGGGAATGTGGTGCCGAAGGGGGGATTTGCCCGCATGAGACTCGGCGATCGCGCCATCGTCCTTTGCGGCGCGGCTCGGGGCTTCCGCGCTCCGCAAGGTCGCGCTCTTCCTCGCTGCTCGCTCGGCGCCCCTCGCCGGTTCAAATCCCCAGGGACGGCAATGTGTGTGGGATAAAGACAAATTGTGGTGCCGAAGGGGGGATTTGAACCCCCACGTGGTTGCCCACACTAGACCCTGAATCTAGCGCGTCTGCCAGTTCCGCCACTTCGGCACCCGGCTTGCGGGAATAAGAATTATAGCAAAGGTCCTAAGGCAGGCAACGGGAAAGTTCTCCCGTCCGGGAAGGGGTAATCGTTTGAGGGACAGGTCGTTCTGGGAAGCGTGGCTCCGCCGGAATGCCGGCGGCTTGCGGGGTCGCATGTCCTCCATCCGGGACTGGTACCGCGCCGCAGGCGTCGCGAAGGGCGAGCGGAGAAGTTTCCGGGCGGCGATGAAAAGCCTGGGGGAGTTCGGGAGCCGGAAGAAGAGCGGGAAGACCGGCCGCCGCCTCGCAGGGACGGGGCCGGCCGGAAGGCCTCGCGGTGCGCGGGGGGGGGAGGGGGAAAGGGGACGGGGGGAAACCCAGCGGGAAGGACGCCTCCGGATGACGCGAGAGGGAAGGTCCATCGTCGTCCCGGATTCCCCCGGAGAGCCCGTGGTCCGGATCCCCGGACACGCCCTTTCCGGCGCTCTCCCCAAGGACCGCGTCCTGATCAGGGTGGAGAAACGGCGCGGCGGCGCCCCCCTGTACGGAAAGGTGGTGCGTGTGGTCGAGCGGGGCATTCGGGAATTTGTCGGCCGGTATGCCATGACCGGAAACCGCCGCTTCGTCCGCTTCCGCGACCGCGAATCGGATCTCCTCCTTCCCGCGGAGCTCCCGGGCGGCCTGGCCCCCGCACCGGGGGAACTCGTGCTGGCCGAGATCGCGGAGTACCCCTCGGGGGGGAAGGAAGGCCGCGCGAGGATCGTCCGCCTCCTCGGGGAAACCCACACGATGGAGACGATCGCCCTCGCCGTCACCTCGACGCGGGGGATTCCCGCGGACTTTTCCGAAAAGGCGCTGGAGGAGGCGGGCCGTATCCCGCAGGTAGTCCGCATCGCGGGAGGGACGGGGAAAGACGCGGGAGACGGGCTTCCGCGGGTCGATCAGAGGGATCTTCCCTTCGTCACGGTCGACGGGGAGGATGCCAGGGATTTTGACGATGCGGTCTGCCTCCTCCGCGAGAAAGGGAGGGACCGACTCCTCGTCGCGATCGCAGACGTTTCCCGCTACGTCCCCCCCGGGGGGCATATCGACCGCGATGCTTTCGCCCGGGGGACGAGCATCTACTTTCCCGACCGGTGCATCCCGATGCTG
>DOTC01000168.1 GCA_003513855.1 Deltaproteobacteria bacterium
CCCGTTCCCTGGAGCCCGTCGGCTTTCAGCAGCTGGAGCGCCCGGTTGGCCTCTTCGAGCGGGAAAAGGGCGATCTCCGGGCGGAGGGGGATCTCCGCCGCCTCCCGGAGCAGCTCCTCCCCGTCCTGCCGCGTGTTGGCCGTTACACTGCGGACGTTCTTCTCGTTGAAGAGGCACTCCTCGTACCTCATCGACGGGATGTCGCTCATGTGGATGCCGGCGAGCGACAGGGTTCCCCCCTTTTTCAGCTGCCTCAGCGCCTTGGGGACCAGTTCCCCCGCCGGGGCGAAGAGGATCGCCGAGTCGGCGGGCGCCGGCATCTCCTCGGGATTCTCCCCCGCCCAGGAAGCCCCCATCCGTTTTGCGAGTTCCCGGTGCTTCTCGCCGCGGGTGCAGACGAGGACCTCGCACCCCCGGTGCAGGGCGATCTGGATCACGATGTGGGCGGACGACCCGAAGCCGTAGATCGCCAGCGTCCCCCCCCGGGGAAGGTCGGCCCTGCGCAGCGCGCGGAACCCGATGATCCCCGCGCAGAGGAGCGGGGCGGCCTCGGCGTCCCGAAAGACGGAGGGAAGAGGATAGGCGAACGCCTCCGGGACGACCGCGTACTCGGCGAAGCCGCCGTCGCGGTGATACCCCGTGAACAGCGGCCGGTCGCACAGGTTTTCCCTGTCCGCCGCGCAGAACGCGCATTCCCCGCAGGTTCGCGCAAGCCACGCGATGCCCACCCGGGCTCCGCTAGGGAACCGGGACGCCCCGGTCCCGGCGGCATCCACCGTTCCCACCGCCTGGTGCCCCGGAATCAGGGGCATGCGGCGGATCGGCAGGTCCCCCTCGATGACGTGCAGATCCGTCCGGCAGATCGCGCAGGCGGAAACCTTCACACGGATCTCTCCGGGGCCCGGAGCCGGGTCCGGGAGGTCCGTCAGGACGAGGGGGGAGGTTTCGATCGGCCCCCTCTCCGGAAGCAGCATCGCTTTCATACCCGAAAGTCCGCGGGATTGAGGATCCGGTACCCTGCCTCCTGGATGGCTTTCCGGATCGGTCCCACGTGGAGGGTCGCGATCCGGAAGAAGACGGCCCGGGTGCCCGGCTCGGTGTGGCCGGTCGTCAGGACGCTCGTGACGTTCACGTGGAAAGACTTGATGATGGCCATGACCTCGGCAAGGGAGCCCGGGACGTCGGGGACCACGACTTCCAGGCGGCTGCTGATCTCGCCGATCCCCAGCGCCTCGATGAACGCCTTGAGGACGTCCGTTCTCGTGATGATCCCGGCCACTTTTCCCTCTTCGTCCACCACGGGGAGGGCGTTGACCCGGAAATCGTGCAGGAGGACGATCGCGTCCTCGAGGGAGTCGTTGACCGTCGCGGTGGCCACCTTCCGGGTCATGACCTTCTCCACGGGGGTGCCCGCCAGCATCTCCTCCCTCTCCTTCTCCGAGGAGCCGGGAAGGAGCCCCACGGGAAGCGTCGCCTCCCGGATGTCCCTGTCCGACAGGATGCCGACGAGCTTGTTCCCCTCGCCGGTGACCGGGAGCTGGCGCACGTTTTGCCCGCGCATCAGGCGGCGCGCCTCCTGGAGGGAGGCGGAGGGGGAAATCGTTGCGACGGCCCGCTGCATTCTTCGGGTGATGAACATGAGAGCGTCCTCCGGTTTGCCGGGTTCAGTCCTTCTGGAGTTCCCGGATATGGATTTCCGTGCATTGCGTGAGAGACTCCCTTTCGTACCCTCCCTCGAGCAGGGAGACGATCTTTCCGCCGCAGTACCGGTTCGCGAGCTCGACGGCGAACCGCGACAGGAACCGGAACCCCTCTCCCGTGAGCTGGATGTCGGCCATCGGGTCGTCGCGGTGCGCGTCGAACCCGGAGGAGATCACGAGGAACTCCGGGCGGAAGCTCTCCGCCGCGGGAGCGAGCATCTGCTCGAGCGCCTGCCGGTACTCCTCATCCCCTGCGCCCGGCGCCATCGGCGCGTTGAGGGTTGTCCCCTCCCCCTCCCCCTTCCCCGTCTCCCACCGCCGCCCCGTGCCGGGGTAGAGGAAGGCGGGGTTCTCGTGGATGCTGAAGAAGAACACCGACGGGTCCTCCCAGAAGATGGCCTGGGTCCCGTTCCCGTGGTGGACATCCCAGTCGATGATCATCACCCTGGAGACGGCATGGTTCGCCTGGAGATAGCGGGCGGTGATCGCCGCGTTGTTTAAGAGGCAGAACCCCATCCCCTCGCCTCGTCCGGCGTGATGCCCGGGGGGACGCACGGCGCAGAAGGCCCGGTCGGCGTTCCCGGTTGCGACGGCCTCGGCCCCCGCGATGGCCCCCGCCGCCGAAAGGAGGGCGATCAGGTAGGAGTGTTTGTTCAGGTAGGTGTCCTCGGTGTCGAGAAAGATGTCCCCCCGGCGGCACGACATTTCCAGCTTCCGCAGATACTCAGGGTCGTGAACGCGAAGAATGACGCCGTCTTCCGGGTATTCCGGGGCGATCGGCAAAAGCGTCTCGAAGAGCCCGACGCGCTGGAGATGGTCGTTGATCGCGATCAGGCGGTCGGGGGATTCCGGGTGATCGAAGGGCGGGGTGTGCAGCAGATAGTCCTGATGGTAGACATACGCGACGTTTTTCATCGGAACCCCGGCGCATAAT
>DOTC01000222.1 GCA_003513855.1 Deltaproteobacteria bacterium
AGCCCGGTCAGGATGGCGGTCAGGTCCACGCCTGCGCGGTGAAGGAACACGAGCCCGGTCACGACGACCACGGTGGCGTTGAACAGGCGGCGGACGAGAGTCCACATCGCGATTTTCCCTGTCATCAGGCGGCGGCGCAGGCGTCTCAAGCCGAACTCCGACAGGATGTTGTTGCATTTGATCACCAGCCAGGCCAGACCGATGATGCCGACCGTGATCGCCACCCTCGTCCAGAACTGGCGCATCAGGAGGGAAAACGAGATCTTTGTGAACAGGCGGATCGCCACCGAGATCAGAATCAACCGGATCGGCGCCTTGATGGAAAGGAGAGTGCGGTCATCCTCCTCACCGGTCAAGCGGCGAATCAGGGGACGAAGCAGTGGAACGAGCGCTCTCGCGACCAGCTCGCCCAGGCCCAGCGCAATGGCGAGAAAGAGGATCATGAGAATGAGGTTGGGGAGAGGAAGCGAGAAAACCGTGATTTGTGTCAAGGCCAGTGGAAGATACTTTTCCAGGCCGAGAGAGCCAAGTTCCTCGGCTGCGGCGGGGATGCGAGCGAGTGTTTCGGACGAAAACAGCCAGATCGGGCTCTCCCCGCGACGATCGATCCGCTCCAGCAAAATCTCCAGCTTGCCGGAACGGGTGTCAACAGTCCCGATGCTGTCGCGGGTGGTGCGCAATCCGTCCTCCCGGTTGCCTTCCGGTTTCCTGCTGAGTCGGTCGAGGTCCACCTTCAGGCCCAGATCCAGGACGACCTGTAGCTGGTGGGCGAGCTCCTCCGCTGCGGCAGCCTGTGTTTTGGCATCGAGGTACTGCTTGGCCCGGGAATAATCCTTGTCCTTGGTGGCCCGGATGAAGCCGACGACGGTCCCATACGGGGTCGAGCGGCCCAGCGGATCTGCCTCGGCCCGTTGCGCCGACGGGTCCGGTTGAGGGGCCGTTGCGGGGGGAGATTGCGCAAGGGCAGGCCACCCCAGCAGCAGCCCCAGGACGAGCAAGGACACCGCCCGGAATATCACCTTCCGTCTCAAACCAACCGCGCTTGCCAGCGTCTTCATAAGTCCTCTCCTGCGAAAGGTCCCGGGGAGTCGAAGCCGTGACCCGACGGTTGCTCCCCTGTACAAGATCCGTTGTCGGCACTCGTCATGCGTTTACAGATCCGTGAAGATTCTGCGGTGGGATGCCGGGTCGGTCGTCCAGAGGACCGACCGCGATCGGGCCTTCGTCCTCGTTTGGTCCGGTCACGTCCGATCGTCAGAACTTCCACCCGGCTGCGAGCGTGAAATAATCCGAATCGAAGCGATTCTTGGCGTGAAAGTCATGGATCCACTTGCCGAGCACCGTGAGACCGCCACCGGCGGATTTCGGGATCCAGACGAACCCGGGGCCGATCCCGAATGCCTCCGACTTGAAGTCGCCGAGCACGGCGCCGCTGCCGCTGTCCCCTGATATCTGTTGGTACCAGTAGCCCTTGATGCCGACGGCAAAGCTCTCCGACAGGAACTGGTTCGCCGTGAAGTCGAGGTGGAACTCCGTTCCGGTCTTGTAATCGGTCTTGTCGTTTTCGGTATTCACCATGATCCCGGGTGCGAGGTCCACTCCGGTTCCCGTCTTTGCATGAAACCAGCTCACCGCTGCGACGGTATCGAAGCTCCAGTAATTACGCCCGAGGTTCACATAATCGCTTGTGTCGTACCCGCCTGTCGGAGCGATGATATTCTCTGCGAGCTTGAAGGAAAAACTGCCCACGGTCCAATTCAGCTGCACCGGAGTGAATACCATATCGGACAGGTCAAAGGAATCCTCGCTCGCCTCACGAACCCCAAGGATGGGGAAGTCCAAACGGGAATCGAGATTGGCATAACCGAAGGGTACTGCGATACCCACCGTGTACGTGCCGCCGAGGACCGACTGTTCGAACGTGTAGGTCGCCGAGGGGATGGCCAGGAAGAGATCGAGGTCGAGGGAAAAATTCACCCGCCCCTGCAAAACGGCTCTGTTCACATCGCCTGCCTGGTACCAGAGCATCGCCCCGGCCAGCCAACCCGGCTTGGGAGGTTGGGCAATCAGGATATCCCCGGCGGCACCCGGCAGGTAATGGCTCGCTGCGCCTTCCGCCGCCTTCGCAGGGCTTGCGTGCCCGAATGCCATGATCACCGCGACCAACGCGGAAACGGCAAGTCCTTTCATCGTCTTTGCCATGGTGACACCTCTTCTTAGGTTTCGTCCAGCGTGGGGCCATGACCATGTACCAGCATAATTCATTATTAAGCTCCACCCCAGCGAGTGGTCTGGAGTTCATCATAAGATGCTATTATTATTAAATGTTATTATATATTGTCAACATACAGTATTCATACACGGTATGCAGGAAGGGGTGGCGGATCTCGGGGAAGATATGGGATCCTGTCTTTCCTTTTGCAACAAGCAGGGAGTACCCTGCCGGACGCTTGAAACTCCTATATTAGGAGGTCAGAAGATGATGCGAGCGAAACCGTGGATGCTTATGGTTTGCCTGATCGCTCTGGCCCTCCCTTCGGGATGCAAGAAGAAAGAATCCGTGGAGGGGCCCGCAGGAAAACTGAGCGACGCCCAGGTCGAAGACATCGTCCGGAGGTCGTACCAGTACGTGGCCATGTACAACNNACAACGTCAACAACAAGTTCGCGCAGGGGCAGGGAGGCTGGAACACCGTGGCTCCCGACACCAAACTCAAAGATCACACGATGAGGGATATTGCGCGACCCAACAACGACACGCTCTACATAGGCTGCATGCTGGATCTGCGCAAGGACCCCGTGATCCTCGAAATACCGGCATTCGATTCCAAGTACGTGTCGTTGATGGTGACCGGTTACGATCACTACGTCAACGTCCCGATGTCCGTGACCAAGGGGGATTTCCGGAAACCCGAGAACGTGTTGTTCTATACCGCGCGAACCGAGGACTATGATGGGAAGTCGGTGAAAGGCGTCGATCGGGTCTTCGAAATGACGGGTGATTTCGTTTCGGCGGTATTCCGCATTATGCCCCATGCCAATGAAAAAGCCCGATTTGAAAAAATTATCGGACAAATGCAATCCGTCAAGGCAATGACCTTGTCTGAAATCCAGGGCAAGCCGGCCAAAGCAATAAACGATGTCCAGTTCCCGGATGTTGGCCAAACGGACCTCGATGTCTATGGAAACAATTTCCTCGAAGTCATGCAATTCGTGGTCAACCACACGACCTTCGATCCGAACGATGAACTGGACAAGGCATTCCTTGCCGCGCTGAAACCATTGGGAATCGAACCGGGCAAGACGTTTGACAAGAACAGCGCGGTTCCGATCGACGGAAAACGATTCCGAAGCATTGCCGAAAAGGTTCGAGAAAGCGAATTCGCCCGCGCCATGGACCCGGCGGTAACGGCAGAACATGGACAGTCCATGTTTAAGACCAAGGGACAGATGTCGCTGGATATATTGCTGATGCAATCGGTCATTGGACCGATCGGGTTGCCGGCAACGGAAGCGCTGTATCCGCCCGTGACGACCAAAGACGGTCAACCGATGAACGCACAGAATGATTACGTGATCCGTATGGGGAAAGGGGAGATGCCACCGGCCAAGGCATTCTGGTCGTTGACTCTGTATGATTCCGCAAACGGTTTCTTCATACCGAATGACCGCAAGAAGTACAGCGTGGGTGAGAATGCAGGGATGAAAGGAAACGCCGATGGGGGTATCGAGATCTACATCGCCGCCGAACGGCCGAAGGGGGTGCCCGTGGAGAACTGGCTGCCCATCAGCCGCAAGGACGAAAAGATGGATGCCATTTTGCGGATCTATTGGCCGGACCTGGAGAAGATGAAATCCTGGACACCGCCGAAGGCCGAGAAGTTGACGAAAAAGTAGCGGCGCATGCCGGGGGATTCAGCCACCGGAGGCGCCTCGTCGAACCGGGAAATTCAAGATGGGGAAAGGAGCAATCCCATGCGGAGGTATTCCGGATATCGTAATCGATTGGCCCTTGCGATTGCGGGCATTCTGGCGATGTCGAGCCCGCTGCTGGCCCAGCGGGCCGGCCAAAGCGTGACCATTCAATACGGCAAGGTGACGGATGCGCGGGAGGTGGATCTGAGGTCCGGGGCGGTGCCTGCGGGCGCCGTTGTGGGCGGAGCGCTCGGCCTTGCGTCCGGCTCGGGCAAATCTTCCGGCAAGAAAGCCAGGAACACAGCCATCGGGGCGGTGGCGGGGGGAGTCATTGCGGGTGCGGCCCAGGGCAGCCAGAAGGGGATGCTGTACCAGGTGGACGCAGGATCCGGCGGCGTGATCCAGGTGGTAACGGACCAGAGGGAGATCCGAAAGGGCGATTGCGTGGCGGTGGAGAAGGCCGGTGAAACGGCGAACATTCGCCGGGTATCGGCGTCATACTGCGACAAGGCCAACCAGGCCGCGGTCAAGTCCGTGGCACCCGAGGCCCGGAAGGACGCCGAGGAGTGCCAGGCGGCGAAACAGCAGCTGGTGGACGCGGCCACACCCGAACAGGCCGACCTGGCGGCCCGCAAGATCAAGTTGCTGTGTAACGATTGACTCGCCGTCTGAACGGCCCGCTGGCCCCCTGGCTCCGCCGAACCTGCCGGTCGTGGATGATGGACATGGTTAGAGGAAGGAGTACGAAGATGAAAATGAAAATGATGGTGATTTCCATTCTCTTTCTGTTGCTGGCCTTTTGCATACCGGTCCCGTCTGCCCAGGCCGAGGACGCGTCCGAGGCGCAGCAAGGGGGAGAGGCCGGCCTCGCCCAGGAGTTGACCAATCCCCTGGCCGACCTGATGACGATTCCGATCCAGATGAACTACGACCGCGAGATCGGTCTGCTGGACGACGGCTGGAAGCTGCAAACGAACATCCAGCCGGTGGTCCCGTTTCACCTGAATGAGGATTGGAGTTTGATTTCACGAACGATCCTGCCGGTGACCTACCAAAAAGATATCTTCCCGGGGGCGGGATCCCAGTTCGGCTTGGGGGACATCAACCTGACCCTGTTTTTTTCTCCCAAAAAACCGAGTGCCGGCGGCGTGATCTGGGGCGCCGGGCCGGTTCTTCTCCTGCCGACCGCAACGGATTCCTTGCTTGGCGCCAAGAAATGGGGCGCGGGACCGGCTGCGGTTGCGCTTACGATGCGAGGACCATGGACGGTGGGCGCTCTCGCCAACCATATCTGGTCCTTTGCCGGAGACAGCGATCGCCAGGACATCAGCAACACATTTGTGCAGCCATTCGTGGCGTACACGTGGCCGAGCGCATGGACCGTTTCGGTGCAGTCCGAGAGCACCTACAACTGGAAGACGGAAAAGTGGTCCATTCCGATCAATGCCGCCGTTTCCAAGCTGGTCTTTTTGGGAAAATTGCCCGTCAGCCTGCAGGCAGGCGTCGGCTACTGGGCGGAATCGCCGGAAACCGGTCCCGAGGGATTCCGCTTTCGGCTCCAGGCCAATTTGGTGCTGCCTAGATCCTTGAATAAATAAGGGAGTTCCGATGAACTTCCTTTTCTCCTTCCCGAACGGATCGCTGCTCGGCCTTCCCCAGGCCCTGGCTCGGCGGTGGGGTCTTTCCTCCTTTCCCTGGCTGGTTCTGGGCATCGGTTTTGCGGTCATGTGTGGTTGCGCCACGTCCTTCTCGCCGCGCCCGGTCGCCGAGGTTCCCTTCGAGGCGCGCGCGCAGACGCAGGTCCAGGACGGGCTGACGGTAACTGCCGCCGTTCCCACGGCCGAAGAAGCGGAAGCGATCTACGGCTTCGACCTGGCCTCAAAGAGAATGCAGGCGGTGTGGATCCAGGTGAAGAACGAGGAGGACCTTCCGTACTGGTTCCTTCCGTCGGGCCTCGACCCGGAGTACTTCTCCGCGTCGGAGGCGGCCTA
>DOTC01000154.1 GCA_003513855.1 Deltaproteobacteria bacterium
CCCACTCCGCAAGGAACTCCGGCTCCTCCCGCTCGAACGAGAGCACGCGGTCCACGATCTGCTTCCGCAGCGCGATCTCCTTCTCCCCGGAAACCTCGACGCACAGCCCGAAACGGTCCAGAAGCTGCGGACGAAGCTCCCCCTCCTCCGGGTTCATCGTACCCACCAGAAGAAACCGCGACGGGTGCGAGTACGTCACCCCCTCCCGCATCACCACGTTCCGGCCCGACACCGCAACGTCCAGCAGAACGTCCACCACGTGGTCGTCCAGAAGGTTCACCTCGTCGATGTACAACAGGTTCCCGTTCGCCTTCCCCAGAACCCCCATCTCGAACTTCTTCGAGCCCTCCCGAAGGGCAGCCTCCAGGTCCAGGCTCCCCACCACACGGTCCTCCGAGGCGTTCAGCGGAAGGTCCACCACCTCCACCAGACGCTCCTCGTACGAAAGGCGCTCCCCGGACTCCTCCCGGGACCGGCACTCCGAGCACGGAGGAACACCCCGGAGACACGCGAACCGGCACCCCACCACCGTCTCCTTCACGGGAAGAATCGCCGCGAACGCGCGGACCGCCGTCGTCTTCCCCGTGCCCTTCTCCCCCCGGATCAGCACACCCCCGATCGTGGGGTCCACCGCGTTCACCAGGAGACCCTTCTTCAGAAGATCCTGACCCACGATCGCGCTGAACGGAAACAGACGCATACGATCTCTCACATTCCTGGATGGGAAGAAGAAACGGCGCCCCTGCCAGGTCCTGTCCACCGAGGGGCTTCCTTTTGGATCAGGTCCGGAACGGCTCCTCCCCCGCGGGAATCGCCTCGAGGAATTCGGCGAGGTGCTCCTCGATGTCCCGAGGGATCGTCTCCGGCACCGCCCCTCCGTTCTGGGCGCGAAGGAACTCGCCGCACGTCTCGCACCGGTCGCGGTGCGTATCGAACAGAAGGGAGAGAGAGGAAGAAAGTCGTCCTTCCCGAAACGCCCGGAGGAGTTCCTCGACCTGCCTCCTCTGCTCCTCGGCAGCCATCCGCCGGTATTTTTCGATCCCCTGGTGATGCTCCTTCGCTTTCGCGACCACGAACGTCCTCAGCCGTTCCCGGAACTCTTCGGGGATCTCGGAGAGCTGGACCTGCCGGCAGATGATCCGCGTCGTGTCGTAGGTATTCAGGAAATTCGTGCAGGAGTCGCACATCGCGATGTGGCCATCCAGGTCTTTCCGCAGGTGTTCCTCCATGGAACCGTCGAGATACTCGCCCAGCAGATAGACCAGCTCCTTGCAGTTCATTGCGGTTATGCCGTCTTCCCTTCCTGCAGGTACCGGGAAAGCTGTTCCCGCAGGAACAGGCGCGCCCTGTGGAGACGCGATTTCACTGCGGGGACCGTCAGGCCCAGAATCTGCGCCGTTTCCTCGTTCGACATCCCTTCCACGTCGCTCAAGACGAAGACCACCCGGTACTTCTCCGAGAGTTCGTCCGTGAATTTCTTGATCACTCGGCCCAGCTCCTTGTCGAGCATCTTCCGCTCGACCTCCTTGCTCCAGTCCTCCACGGGACTCGTGTGCATCCCGTCCTCGGTGAAGACCGGCATGAACTCCTCGATCGAAACCGTCTCCTGCCGGCGCTTCCCCCGAAGCCGCATCAGGCAGGCGTTCACGCAGATGCGGTAGATCCAGGAGTAGAGCGCCGAGTTCCCCTTGAACGTGTGCGCCTTCTGGAAGACCGTCAGAAAAACGTCCTGGGTCGCCTCCTCCGCGTCGCTCTCGTTCTTCAGGATCGACATCGCGAGGCCGTAGATCTTTCCGTGAAACCGGTCGAACAGCGCCTCTACGGCCTCGGGAGATCCCTTCCGGAGCTCCTCCAGCAAAACGTCGTCATCGAGCAACCGCTCGGCGGGCATCCTCTTCCCCTGTTTAGATTCGGCCATGGGAACCTGGTTTCGGATCTTTTTCCCGAAGTTCAAGATTTACCACGTTTTTCCCCGAAGGCGCAAGGACCGGCTCCGTCCGTCCGAATCCCCGAATCGCGCTTGGCCGCAGGCGGGATTTCCCTTACAATCAGGGGAAACGCCGGTTTTCTCCGGCATGCCGGGAGATTCAAGTGAAATTGCACCGGAGCAGTTATCTCCTCACCGCCCTGGTGGTCGCCGGGGCCCTCACCTTTCTCCTTTCCCTGGCCAGACGGGGAAGGATCCTGTCGCCCCTCCCGTACTCCGGCCCGACCGGCGGGGAAAGGGAAGGGGAGTTCGAGCTCTTCATCGGCTCGTAGGGAAGATCTCAGGGAATCCATTCCATCTTCACGAGGCGGACGAGAATCTTCTTCCGCCCGAACCCGGGGAAGAAAACGGTGATCTTGCGGTTCTCCCCCTCTCCCTCCGACGCTTCGACGCTTCCCTCGCCGAAGACGGGGTGACGCACGCGCCGCGGCCGGCGGACGGCAGGATCCTGCGCTTTCCCGTCCCGGAAAGCATCCCGCTCCGGCCGGCGACGCGGGACGAACTCCCTGCCTGCGCGTCGCGGGTGACGTACCTCCCCGCGGGGTGCCCTCTCCAAGAGGGCGGACGCCCCTTCCCAACGGAGCAGCGCGGGGGGAATCTCGGACAGGAACCGCGACGGAACGGCGTCCCGGAACGCGCCGAAAAGGGCCCGGCGGCGGGCAAAGGAAAGAGCCACCCTCTCCCGGGCGCGGGTCAGGCCGACGTAGAANNAGCCGGCGCTCCTCCTCCACGTCGACGGTCGAGCCCGTGGAGCGGGTGTGGGGGAGGAGGCCTTCCTCGAGCCCGACGAGGAACGAGACGTCGAACTCCAGTCCTTTTGCGTTGTGCATGGTCATCAGGTGGACGGCGTCGATCCCGTTCCCGCTCTCCTCCGGCGGCTGGAGCGAAACCCTCTCGAGGAAATCCCGCACTCCTTCCTCACCGCTTCCGGGGACGGAGTCCGCCAGGCGGATGAGTTCCTCGACGTTCTCCCGGTCCTCCAGTCTCCCTCCCCCCGCCCGCACCCTGTCCCCACCCTCCTCCCCCTCGCCGAGCCAGGACAGGTACCCGGCCCCGGCCAGGAGGGAACGGAGCGCATCGCCTCCCTGCCTGCCCGGCAGCTCCTCCCTCCACTTCTCCCGGAAGGAAAGGAGGGAGGCGACCGCGGAAATCTGCGCAAGCCCCCAGGAGAGCGGCTTGTCCGCCTTCTTCGCCGCCGCGCGCGCACGCGACAGCGCCGCCTCCCCCACCCCGCGCCTGGGGGCCGCAAGAAGCCGCTTCAGGGAGACCGGGTCGTCGGGATTCAGGAACCATCGCAGGTAGGCAACCGCGATGCGCACCGATGCCCGGTCGTAGAAGGAGAGCGCCCCGCGCAGGACGTACGGGATCCCCGCCCGCCGCAGCGCGTCCTCGACTGCCCGGGACTGCGCGTTGACACGGTAGAACACGGAAATGCGGGAGGGGAGAGTCCCCCGTCGGATCTCTTCCGCCACGACTTCGGCTACACCCCCTGCTTCCGCGTCCGCATCCTCGAAGTCCCGGACCCGGGGGGGCTCTCCCCCGCCGCGCGCGGCGAGGATTCTCTTCTCCCTTCGCCGGCTGTTCCTTCCGATCACCTGTTCCGCCGCAAAGAGAATCGAGGCCCTTGAGCGGTAGTTGGTCCCCAGGTGCAGTACGGTGGCCCCGGGGTGGTCCTGCTCGAAAGAGAGCATCGGCCCGGCCGACCCGCCCCGCCACCCGTAGATCGACTGGTCCTCGTCCCCCACGGCGCAGTACGATTCGGCACCCAGGCCGATCCTTCCCGCCAGCTCGGCCTGCCCCCGGTCGACGTCCTGGAACTCATCCACGAGCAGGTGGCGAATCTCTCCCCGGACGGCATTCTGGACGTCCGGGGCCTCCCGGAAGAGGGCGACGGGAAGCCGGATGAGGTCCGCGAAATCGACGGCACCCGCTGCCGCCAGGGAATCCCCATACGCTCTCCCCACCGCGACGGCCTTGTCCACGAATGGCCACCCCGCGGAGACCGCCGCCGCCTCGATCGGGATTCCCTCCCGCTTGGCCCGTTCGATCAGTCCCGCCATCCGGACGGCCGGGAACTTCTTCTCGTCGAGATCGGCATCTTTGAGGATCTGCCGGATCAGATCGAGCTGGTCGCGCCCGTCATAGATGACGAACCCGCGGGAGAGGCCTATCCTTCCCCCGAACCGTCGCAGCAGATTCGCGCCAAACGCGTGGAACGTCCCCAGCCGGGGCAGGCGATCGCCCGGATTCCCTGCGTCTGCCGCCGCTGCCACCCGTTCACGCATTTCGTCGGCAGCCCGGTTGGTGAAGGTGATTCCGAGGATCTGCCGGGGGGGGACGCCTTCCCGGAGGAGCCGGGCAATCCGCGCCACGATGACGCGGGTCTTCCCCGAGCCCGCGCCGGCCACCAGGAGGAGCGGACCGGACCGGTGCAGCACGGCCCGCCTTTGGTCGGCGTCGAGACCGGACAGGAGAGGATCTGTCGTCACAAGGGAGGTAGGATAGGCCCGCCGGATTCGCATTGCAAGCACGAAGGAAGAGGAAAACTCCCCGTCCCTCCAGCGGAAACTCCCATCCCTCTTTTTCCGGTCCGGGCGATTCATGGGTTGACGGAACAAGGATAATGGGGAGAATGTCTTATGATGGATAAAATGACCGGGGGTCGGATGAAACAGGTACTCGCTATTCTTCCAGTGTCTATTGCACTCTTGTTGATCAGCCTTTACGTCATTCAGCGCCCCTTAAAGGTGGATTCTTCCCTCCTTTCCTCCGAACAGACATCCGTCGTCTCCCACAAAATCCAGGACGTGGTAAAGCCGGGAGAGACCATGTTCGACATCTTCAAAAAGAACGCGCTGGATCTCAATGAACTGTTCCGCCTCAAAGAGGCAACCGCCGACGTCCACAGGCTGCGGGAGATCGCCACGGGACAACCGTACAAGATCGAGCTGGGGCCGGACAACGGCGTTCTTTCGCTCACGTACCAGATCAACGACGACGAGCTGCTCAGCATCACCCGCTCCGATCCCGGTTTCCGGGCGGAAAAAATCACGCTCCCGTATGAAACAAAGGAGAGGAAACTCGGGGGGATCATTGAGAGCAACCTCTACGACTCCCTGGGCAACGGCGGAGAGGCGGCCATGCTGGCATACGGGCTCTCCGACATCTTCTCCTGGGACATCGACTTCACGACCGACCTGCGCAAAGGCGACACGTTCAAGATCGTCGTGGAGGAGCTTTGGCGGGACGGCCGCTTCCACCGGTACGGCAACATCCTTGCCGCCGAGTTCACCAACGACGGGAACACGCACCGGGCGTTCCGGTACGAGGAGCGGGACGGGCGGGCCGGCTACTACGACGAGGAAGGGAATTCGCTGCAGCGCTCCTTCCTGAAAGCCCCGCTGAACTACCGCCGCATCAGCTCCGGATTCAGCTACAGCCGGAGGCATCCGATCCTCAAGATCCGCAGGCCCCACCTGGGCATCGACTACGTCGCGCCTTCGGGAACACCCGTATCGGCCCTGGGCGACGGAACCGTGCAGTTCGCCGGGTACAAGGGGGCCAACGGCAACCTCGTGATCCTCCGGCACCCGAAAGGATTCACCTCCTATTATGGCCACCTCCGGAAGATCCGGAAGGGGATCCGGAGCGGCGCCCGGGTCGGGCAGGGCGACGTCATCGGGTACGTCGGGGCCACGGGCCGGGCCACCGGCCCCCATCTCGATTTCCGGATGAAGAAAGGCAACCAGTTCGTCAACCCGCTCCGGGTAAACGTTCCGCGCAGGGGTGGGATCCCGAAGCAGCTCCTCGCCGACTATAACAAGGTCCGGTCCGCACTCGGGCTCGAGCTGGCCTCGATCGTCCCCGTCCCACGGGTGCCGGGACCGGAACCTGTGGAGCGGAAGGTCGCGTCAGGCAACTGAGGCGGGCTCCTGCCGCTACTCCAGGATTTCCGTGCCGGGGTTCTTCCCCCGCCACTTCTCCCACGTCGTGTCCTCGACAGAACGCTTCGGGAGCCCGCGCCGGGTTCGCTAGTCGCCAGGCGCTGAGAGAACGACGGTGGTGATGATTCCTTCCTACAATTGCGACTCGATGGGAAGCAGACGCAGGAACCCGATGCCGAACCGTTTCCAGAATCCCGTGTAGGGTTCCACGTCGAAGGTCGTCGGCTTGCCGTCGACGAGGCCGTGCCAGAGAAGGGTCTCCGACCCGTCTTCGTCTTTTTTCAGCTCCAGACGAAACGACAGCCGTTCGATGTTTTTATCGAACCAGTCCCCCATCCCTTCCGCGATCTCCCGGGAATCCAGCACGACGCCGATTTCCGTATTGTGGACCACGGCCCGGGGATCGAGGTTCAGGGAGCCGATGAAGACCTGCTCGCGGTCGAACACGAACGATTTGGCGTGCAGGCT
>DOTC01000232.1 GCA_003513855.1 Deltaproteobacteria bacterium
GGGCCGGGCGGGCGGGTGGTGTTCCTGTTCGTCCTGATCTTCCTCGCGATCCTTCTGCACGACGACGCGGCGGTCGGAAACGCCTACCAGGACCGGATCGCCTTCCTGAACATGAAGGCACCTGTGGCCGAGTTGGTCCATGCGGACGAGGTGCACCGGAAGAAACCTGCGGCGGCCGCCCGGGTTGCCGGGGATGCGGGGAAGGTCGTATTCGAAAAAAACTGCGCGGGATGTCACCGGTTCGACATCCGGGTCGTCGGTCCGCCGTTAAACGAAGTGGTGCCGAAATACGCAGGCGACGCGGAGAAGCTGAAAGGATTCATCCGGAACCCGGTCAAGGTGAACCCGGACCTCCCGTCGATGCCCAGGCTCGGGCTCCCGGAGGAGGAGATCGACGCCGTGGCCCGATACCTGATCGAAAAGGTCAAAGCCGGCGGGTCGTCGTGACCCATTCCCTGGCGGCGGAGTAGAGGTTGGAGAAAAACGTGCGAAAACCGGCAATCCTTCTCGCCGTGACGGCCTATTTCGGGGTCCTTCTCCTGGCCATGGCGGCCCTTGGGATCTCCTGGTATCGCGCGGGGCTGGCGCCGGACCAGCCGATCGCCTTCCCCCACACGATCCACGTGTCGAAACTGAACCTGCCCTGCAATTTCTGCCACATCTTCGTCGACCGGTCGAGGCACGCGGGGGCTCCTCCGCTGGAAAAGTGCATGTCCTGCCATACTGCGATCGCGACGGAGAGGGAGGAGATCCGGAAGCTCGCGAGGCATTACGAGGAGAAACGGCCCGTCGAGTGGAACCGGGTCTATTCCCTGCCGGAGCACGTCTACTTTTCCCACAAGAGGCATGTCAAGGCGCAGGTGGACTGCTCGGAATGCCACGGGAAGGTGGGGGCGATGAAAAAGGTCCGCAAGGTGGGCTCGCTGAAAATGGGATGGTGCGTTTCGTGCCACAGGGTCCGGGGCGCGTCCCTTGACTGCGCCACCTGCCATAAGTAAGAGGAACGGCGATGATGCGACGGTTGAAGCGAAGGGATTTCCTGAGAATCATGGGGGGGGTGTCGGGCTCCACCCTTTTGTCCTCCTGCGGATCCCCAAAGGGGTCGAAAACGTTCATCTCCTACGTTCTCCCCCCGGAAGAGGGGGTCATCCCCGGTGAGGCGACATATTCCCCATCCACGTGCGCGGAGTGCCCCGCCGGATGCGGCGTGTCGGTTACGCTGCGGTACGGGTGGCCGGTAAAGCTCGAGGGCTCTCCGGGGCACCCGGTAAGCGACGGGGGGTTGTGCATCCGCGGGCAGTCTTCCATAACCCGCCTGTATCACCCGAAGAGGATCGCAAGCCCCATGCTGCGGAACGGCGGGGGGAAGTTCCAGGGGATTTCCTGGGAGAAGGCGCTCTCCCGCATTTCGAAATCACTGGCCGCTTCCCGCAGCGAAGGGCGGACAAACCTCTTCCTGTCCGGACGGACCTCCGGCTCCCTTTCCCGGCTGATCGATTCGTTCTGCCGGACGGGGGAGGTCGAAAGGCTTCCCGAGTTCGAGGTCTATTCCCATTCCGCGGGAAAAGAGGCCAACAGTCTTCTCTTCGGACAGCGCGAGGTACCGCGGTACCGGATCGAGAACGCCGATTTCCTCCTGACGGTCGGGGCGGATATCCTCGAGACGCACGTAAGCCCCGTTTCCTATGCCCGGCAAGTGTCCAGGGCAAGGGGTGGGGGGGAATTCCTTTGGTTTCACGCGGAGCCCCATCTGTCGCTCACCGGCGCGAATGCCGACAGGAGAATCGTCGTATCTCCGGGCCGGGAGACGATCTTCCTCTTGTATGTGCTTCGGCAGCTTCTGGAAAAGAGGGCCGGAAAGAAGGAGCTCCCCGCGGAGGTTGCGGGCAGCCTGCCCCGGATCTCCGCCGGGCGCGCATCGGAGGCCACGGGGATCCCGGCCGATACGCTCAAGGAGGTTTGCGACCGCATTGCGCATGCGAGGCGCCCCCTGGTGATCGCCGGCGGAGTTTCCACCTCCCACCCGGGCGGTCTCGAGGTGGCGGCCGCGGCGGGCATGATCCAGTGGGTCACGGGGGCAATCCCGGGGCTCGTCGATTTCGCGGGGAGGGAGAACTACGAACGGGTGGGGACCTTTCGGGACATGGAAGATCTCTCCGCCCGGCTGGAAAGGGGAAAGGTCGGGGTCCTGTTCCTGTCCCGGACGAACCCCGTCTTCTCCCTTCCGAAGAGAACCGACTTCCGGGAGAATCTCAAGAAAGCGATGCTGTCGGTTGCGATCGGCGATCTCCCCGATGAGACGATGCAGGAGGCCGGCCTGATCCTGCCCCTTTCCCATGCTCTCGAGTCGTGGGGGGATGTCGAGCCGAGACGGGGGGTTGTCTCCCTCGTCAAACCGGCACTGAAGCCCTTGCACGACACGCTCTCCGAGGGCGACATGCTGCTCCGGATCATGGGCGAGGTTTCGGGAAAGGGGGCCGCGACGGGATACCGGGATTACCTGTTCGGGGAGTGGATGAGACGGTTCGGGGAAAAGGGGAGAGACGCGCTCCTGAAGACCGGATTTGTCGAGGAATCCCTCCCCGGGAAGCATGTGTCCCTTGACGGGCAGAAAGCGGCCTCTCTCTTCAAGAGGCAGAACGCCACGGGGGGGGAAATGGGCGGTCCCGTTCTCGTACTGGCCCCCTCCCTGCGGACCTTCGACGGTCGGAGCCGGGGGTTGCCGCTCCTCTCCGAGATCCCCGATCCCCTGACCACCATCTCCTACGGGCGCTGGCTCTCGGTTTCCCCGGGGACGGCGAACGCCTCGGGATTCAAGGACCGGGAGGAGGTAACCGTCTCGTCGGGCGACTGGTCGCAGCGGTTTCCGGTGAAAATCCAGCCCGGCCTGGCGGAGGGGGTCGTCGTGGCGTGTCGCGACTTCGT
>DOTC01000066.1 GCA_003513855.1 Deltaproteobacteria bacterium
GCCACGTAGGCGAGGGCGATCCCCGTGTTCCCGGACGTCGGCTCCACGATCGTCTTTCCCGGTCCGAGCAGTCCCTTCTTCTCCGCGTCCCACACCATCGAGGCCCCGATGCGGCACTTGACCGAATATGCCGGATTCCGCCCCTCGATCTTTCCCAATACGGTAGCTTTCGCACCTTCGGTGATCCGGTTCAGCTGCACAAGGGGGGTTTTTCCGATCGACAGCGAATTATCCTTGAACCATCTGGACATCGCACTCCTCCCGATATAAACGATGTATTTAATAGTATTTAATCTTCCCGGCGGTGTCAACACGATTTTCCCCGCTTCCCATTTCCCGGGTTTGGCTGTATCTTTGCTGGATGGGAAATCTTGCCCTGTGCGTGTTCTGCAGTTCGAGCAACCTGGTTCCGGAGCAATTCCGGAAGGACGCGATCGCCCTCGCCGACCGGATGGCCGAGGAGAAGATCACGCTGATCTACGGGGGGGGGTCGGTGGGCCTCATGGGGATCCTGGCGGACCGGATCCTGGGCCGGGGGGGAAAGGTCATCGGCGTCATCCCGACGTTCCTGCGCACGGAGGAGCTCGCCCACGAAGGTCTCACGGAGATGATCGTCACGCAATCGATGCACGAGCGCAAGATCGAGATGAGCCGGAGGGCGGACGCCTTCGCGGTCCTCCCGGGCGGATTCGGAACGATGGACGAGTTCTTCGAGATCCTCACGTGGAAGCAGCTCGGTCTGCACGCGAAGCCGATCGTCGTGGCCAACACCGGCGGTTGGTTCGACCCGATCCTCTCCTACTTTCTCAACGCGGAAAACCAGCGCATGATCTCCCGCCAAAACCTCGCCCTGGTGGAAATCGTCGGTTCCGGCGAGCAGGTCGTAAAAGCCCTGTTGGGCAGACGGGACCCGGCCGGCACCCCTCCCCGCCTTTCCCGGTTGTAGGGCCGGACGGCCTATCCCCCTGCCTTCCCCCCCGCCCGGGAGAGGAGCAGGTTGATGACCGAAGAGCAGAATACGACGAGGCATGCCGCCTCGGCGAAGTCGATGGGAACATCGGCGTTTCCGCCCCCCGGCAATCCGCTTGCGGCATGGCAGCGGGAGAGCATCGACTCGATTCCCCCTTGCAGCTCCGGCGGGATCCCGAGCTTGCCGGCCACGGGCGCAACCGTACCCATCGCGATCCCGGCCGGCCCGCCGGCAAGGGTATGCACGACGGCCGCCACCGCGATCACGGCCTCGCGGACGGCCTCCTTCGCCGCGGGATCGGGGCGGCGCGAGAGGAAACCGACGGCCGCCTGCAGATGCCGTGCGGCGGCGTCCTGATCGAACAGGGAGAGCGTTTCCCGGGCCGTCTCCAAGGAATCCAGGCCGATCCCGTCGGGGAGGGGCACGAACCGGTCGCGCAGGAGCCGGACCGTCGCGCCCTCCTCTTCGAGAACCCGGTTCAGGCCGCGTCGAAGAAGCTTCCGGTCCACCTCCTTCATTCCGGCCCTCTCATCCGTGAGAAGGAATTCGCAGAGGTCGTAGACCCTGTGGTCCGGAAGCCCGAAAAAGGCCTCTTTCAGGGCGCGGCGCGACGCTTCGTTGTCGGAGACCGGCAGGTCGTCGATCGTCTCCTTGAAGAATGCGAGGCAGGCGCCCCGCAGGATCGCCCCCCACGCGGTTCCGGAATGATCGGTTCCGGAAACGACCCGGTACAGCAGATTCCAGAGAGAGTTCCGAAGCGGTGTCCCAGCTCCCCCGCCGCCATCACCCATGGATGCATCCTCCCGGGAAATCATACCCGAGGGACGAAGGGGGCGGAAAAAAAACCCCGGGGGGGGAAAGCCCCCCGGGGGGATGTCCGTTGCCGTCGACAGGCCGCCCGGGCACTTCCGCCGCGGCCTTATCCGCGCACCTCCCAGCGGCCGGGAATCCACACGGTTACCTCCACGTCCCGGTAATATCCGGGGACCCAGATGCTCCGGCCCCGGTGGTTCCCGTTGCCCCTGTAGCGTCTTTCGTAATCGTCTCCGTACCCGGGCCCTCGACGCTCGATCTCCCAATGACCGGGGACCCACCGCCTTTCGATCCTTGTCTCATAGCGTCCCGGGACCCACACTTCCTCGGGGGGGTAATAGACCCGCGGAGGGGGGGCGTACACGGGCGCCGGGTGGTAATGGGCGCCCGCAATCGCGTTCCCGAGAATCGTCACGCCGATGATCCCCGTCAGGATCTTCCCGGCCGTCGCCCACTCCGCATCCCCGGCCGCGGCGGGAAAAGGGGACACCGCCAGAAATGCCGCTGCAACCGTTATCGCAACCATTTTTTTCATCGTCGCCTCCTCCTCGCCTTGGAACGTTCCTGCAGGGTGTAACCCGCTTTCCCAGGGAGATGTTTCCTTCGTTCTGCTGATGGGACGGAGGAGACGGGTCGGAAATTCAAACGGCGGCTATTCCGCGGAAATGATGAGAATCAGGACGCCTTTCTGGTAGGTGGGACCTGCGACGAGCACCATCCCCCCCCGCTTGAGGCCAAGGGTCGTGGTGAGAATGTTTCGGTCTCCCTCCATGATCTGTACGGCAAGCCTCACCCTGGTCCCCTCGGAAGGGACGGGGGTCACGCGCATGGACCGGTTCCCGGGGAGCTTGAAATCCCCCGTCTCGCCCACGTTCAGGGTGCGGCCGAGGCGGTCCACCATCCGGTAGGAGGAGTAGGTGAACATCGATTGCAGCTGGTTCCGGATCGAGGAGAGCGCCGGGTCCATCGTGGTCCCCTCGTTGGAGGCCAGAACGACCCCCACGTCGACCGCGACCGGGGAGTCGGGCGAGGCCACCACGGTGTGGGCAAAAAGAAGAAGGGCGATGCAGGCGATCGCGGGGAGGCAGCCCCCCGGCTTCGGATCAGGACTTCCCATGTTCGATGATCCAGATCACCCGCGGAAGTCCCTCCCCTTTGTCCACCAGGGCCACGGTCGCAGAGTCGGATTCGATGGATTCCACCGTGACGTCGAAACTGTTCGGGTGAAACGGAGCCCTCGACCCATTCGAAGGATAGAACAGAAGGGCCAAAACCGCAACCACGGCCGCCGCCGGGACCCAGAGCCACCTGCGGAGAAGTGGAACATGCCGCAGCTTCCTCCTCTCCTCGATGCCGGCCCGGACCCGGGTCCACAAGGCGGAAAGCTGCGGCTCCCTTTCGCCGACCCGTGCGGCGGACCACAGGCGCAGAAGTTCCCCGACCCCCCGAAGGTCCCTTTCCTCGGCGGCGCACGGACCACAGGCGCCGAGGTGCTCGCGCACATCTCCCGCCGGGCGGGGCGGGAGGCGCCCGTCGATGTAATCCTGGATCCTCTGTCTCGCTTCCCTGCACTCCATCTCCTCACCCTTCACGGAACTCTTTGAGCGCCTCCTTCAGTTTCGCCCGCGCGTAATGGAGCCGCGACATCACGGTGCCGACCGAACAATCCAGGATCCGGGCGATCTCCTCGTACGACAGCCCCTCGACTTCCCGGAGGAGGATGACCGTCCGGTGGTACTCCGGAAGGGCCGCGATCGCCCGGGTGATCCCCTCGGCGAGCTCCCGGTCGCCCGCCACTT
>DOTC01000212.1 GCA_003513855.1 Deltaproteobacteria bacterium
CACGTCGTTCGAGGCGAGCGAGTTGGTCAGGATGCGCACCCGCACGCCCCGCTTGACGAGGTCCGTCAGAAACGCGGTCCCCTCCTTCCCGGGGACGAAATAGGGGGAGAAGATGATCAGCTCCTTGTCGACCCTCTCCAGGAACGGCCTGAGTTGCGGGGCCAGATGAAGTTCCGTTCTGCCGGTATCGTGAAGAAGCTTTTCCGGCTGGTCGTACACGACGACGGCATCACCCCAGGAGAGTTGCACCTCGTCATCCCGGAGCTTTCGGGCCAGGTCCGAGTTCCGCAAGGCCGAAAGGTAGACCGAACCCTCCTGCCCGGCGACGAAATCGTCCAGTTGCTGCCGCAACTGCTGGACCTTCTCCGGCGTCGGTGGCACATCGACAAGCACCGATACGGGATAGGCCAGTTCGCTGTTCCAGTAAAGATCAAAGGCAGTCGACACCTCCCGGGCAGCCGGCCCGACGCCGATGACGTCCAGATCCGCGAACTCCAGGTCCGGATCGGCCTCGAAATATTCGTTGCCGATGTTGCGCCCGCCGAGGATCGTTACCTGGCCGTCGACCGTGAACGACTTGTTGTGCATTCGGCGGGTCACCTCCCCCATCCGCGTCACGAATTGGGAGATCCGGCCCGCCTTGCGGCTGAACGGATTGAAGATGCGGACTTCCATGTTGGGGTGGCTGTCTGCGGCAGCCACGCTGCGATCCCGGCCTTCAAGATCCATGTCGTCGACCAGCAGACGGACCCGGACCCCCCGGTCGGCCGCCTTGAGCAGCTGGTCAGTCAGCAGCCGGCCGACGAGATCGGCATGGTACAGGTAATACTGCACGTCGATGCTGCGTTCGGCAAAACGGGCGAACACCGCGCGGGCCACGAAGGCATCCAGGCCGTCGCCCAGCAGGTGAAATCCGGATTTCCCCGGATGCGCCGCTATCTCGTCGGCAAATTCTTTGCCAAGAAAGGTATCTCCCGTATCGGTGTAGGCAAACGATTCGGGGCGATTCACGTTCTCCGGCATGGTGGCGCACCCTCCAAGCAGGACCGTCCCCGCGGCGGCCAGGAGGAAGGTCCGCAACAGGTTTCCTGCAGGCATCACCATCCTTGCACGCCGGGGCCGCCTACTCCACCGTGACGCTCTTGGCAAGGTTTCGCGGCTGGTCGACGTCGGTGCCTTTCAGCACCGCCATGTGGTAGGCCAGAAGCTGCAGCGGGACCACCTCGAGGATCGGGAGGGCAAGCGGTCCGCACGGTGGCAGGAAGAAGACATCCTCCGCCTTCTGGAGAAGGTCGGTGTCCCCTTCGGTTCCCAGCGCGATCACGCGCCCTCCGCGGGTGCGCGCCTCCTCGAGGTTGGAAACGGTCTTCCCGTACGTGTCCCCTTTGGAGCAGAGGACCAGCACCGGCATCCGCTCGTCGATCAGGGCGATCGGCCCGTGCTTCATTTCGCCGGCAGGGTACCCTTCCGCGTGGATGTAGGAGATCTCCGGGCCGGCGTGGGTGTAGATCACCCCGTCGGACTCCCGCGCGATCGTGGAGGAGACGACGTTGCAGATCGCCACCGAGAACGCTCCCTTGCGCCTGGCCTCCCGCAGCCCCGCCAGCGTGTCGGCCGTCTCGCCGGACTGGGAGATCGGAACGCAGAGGGTCCCCTTCTCCACCACGGGATTCCGGTACCGGTACTCCGAGCCCAGGTCGACCTCCACCGCCAGGCGCGTGAGCCCCTCGATCAGGAACTTCCCGACCAGGCCGGCGTGCCAGGAAGTGCCGCAGGCGACGATGAGCACCCGCGAGAGGACGCGCAGCTCCTCCTCCCGGAGCGGAAGCGTGTCGAAGAAGACCTCGCCGGTATCCGGGTGGACCCGCCCCGCCAGCGTGTCCAGGATCGCCCGCGGCTGCTCGTGGATCTCCTTGAGCATGAAATGGCGGTAGCCGCCCTTCTCCGCCATGACGGGAGACCAGTCGATGTAGACCGTCGGGCGCTCTTTCGGGCTCCCGGAGAAATCGGTCAGCTTCAGGCCTTCCGGGCCGGCGACGACGATCTCCCCGTCCTCGAGAAAGAGTGCGTTTCGGGTGTAGGAAAGCAGGGGGGGAAGGTCCGAGGCGAGAAACGTCTCCCCCTCGCCTACCCCCACGACCATCGGGCAGTTGAGACGGGCCCCCACCAGCGTCCCCGGCTCCTTTTCGGAGAGGCACAGGAAAGCGTACGAGCCGTGAAGCGCGGCCACCGTCTTGCGGACGGCCTCCTCGAGCCCCAGCCCCCCGGAGTGGTACTCATCCACCAGGTGGGCGATCACCTCCGTGTCGGTCTCCGAGACGAAATTCCGTCCCTTCGCGGTCAGGAGTTCCTTGAGCGTGCGGTGGTTCTCCACGATCCCGTTGTGGACGACCGCCACCCGCCCTGTCTTGTGGGGGTGGGCGTTATCGTCCGACGGCCGGCCGTGGGTCGCCCACCGGGTGTGCCCGACGCCGCACGTTCCGTTGACCGGGTCGCGGGCGACAAGGTCCAGCAGACGCGAGATCTTCCCCTCGCTCTTCCGGATGACGATCTCCCCCCCGTCGCAGACGGCCACCCCCGCGGAATCGTACCCCCGGTACTCCAGCCGGCGAAGGCCGTCCAGGAGGATCTCCCCGCACTGTCTGGGTCCTGTGTACCCCACGATCCCGCACATGGTTCAGGCCTTCTTTTTCGGAGGGGGGATCTTGAGCCCCGCCTTCCGGGGCAGGTCCGGCATTTTCCGGATCACCCAGTCGGCGATGTTTTTCTGCTCCACCCGGGACAGGGCCAGGGCGAAAGGCGGGACATCCCGGGTGATGGTCGCGCCCGCCCCGACGAGAGCCCCTTTTCCGATTGTGACCGGGGCGACGAACTGCGTGTCGCTGCCGACGAAGACCCCGTCGCCGATCACGGTCGTGTGCTTGGCAAGCCCGTCGAAGTTGCAGGTGATCGTCCCTGCGCCGATGTTGGCCTTCTTCCCCACGATCGAGTCGCCGATATAGGAGAGGTGGTTCGCTTTCGACCCTTTCCCGAACCGGGTTTTCTTCATCTCCACGAAATTGCCGATGCGGGCGTCTTCACCGACATCGACTCCCGGTCGCAAATGAGCGAACGGCCCCAGGATCGCGCCTTTCCGGACGTGCGAATCGGTGAGCACCGAGTACGGCTTCAGCTGCGCGCCGTCGTCCACCCTGCAGTTCTCCACCACGCAGCCCGCCTGGATCCTGACCCCCTTCCCGATCCTCGTCTTCCCGAGAAGCACCACCCCGTGCTCGATCACCGAGTCGGCCCCCACGGACACTTCCGGCTCGATGTAGGTGCCGTCCGGCACCGGGAACGTCACCCCGGCGTCCATCAGGGCGTCGATCTTCGCCCGCCGCAGGACCTCGGTCGCTTCGGCAAGCTCCTTCCGGGAGTTGATCCCGCGCACCTCGTCGGGGTTGCCGGCGATGACGGGAACGACGATCTTCCCCTCCTGGAGGGCCTGCACGACGAGGTCGGTCAGGTAGAACTCCCTCTGCACATTGACGTCCGTCAGGCGCGGGAGGTTCCTCCGCAGGAACTTCCGGTCGAAAACGTACGTCCCCGAGTTCACCTCCCGGATCTTCCGGATCTCGGGACCGCCGTCCCTCTCCTCGACGATGCGGGCGATGGTGCCGTCCGGGTTCCTCATCACCCGGCCGTACCCGGAGGGGTCGGGCAGGATCCCGGTCAGGACGGACGCGGCCGCCTTCCTGCGTCTCCTGGCCGCGATGAGTCCGCGGATGGTCCGGGGGCGGACGAGCGGGGCGTCCCCGCACAGGACGACGACCTCGTTCGCCCGGGAGGACAGCACGGAAAGTCCGCAGCGGGCGGCGTCTCCCGTCCCCAGCTGGTTCTCCTGAATCGCCACTTTCCCGCCGAACTCCTCCACCACCCCGAGAACCTTCTCCCGCCCCTTTCCGAGCACGAAGACGATCTCGGCGATCCCGGCCCTCCTGGCGGCCTGCGCGACGTGCCAAAGCATCGGCTTGCCCGAAACAGCGTGTGCCACCTTGGGAAGGGAGGACCTCATCCTCTTCCCCCGGCCCGCCGCAAGAATGATCGCAGAGATCTCCGCCATGGACCTCCCTCTCTCCGGAATGGTACAATTGCCAACGTCTTGCCGTAGGTAAGTGTACCCGGTTTCCCCGGGAAAAGGGAACGCCGAAAGTGACGAATACCAAGGATGCCCTGGACAGGATCGAGAAGGACCTCGGCGAGCTGAAGCGCCAGTACGACCTTTTTTTCCAGGGGGTCAGACGGACCGAGCCCCAGGACGAGCGCAAGGCCGTGGAGTGGATGGTCAAGCGGCTGGGGCAGCGGAAACTTCCGAACACCCTGGACCAGTTCCGGTTCAACTCCCTGCAGAGCAGGTTCTTTTCCTATACGAACCTCTGGATCCGGATGGTTCGGGACCTGGAGGAGGGGCGACTCGCGCGGGACACCCGGGGGAATCTCGTCAGCACGAAAGCCCGCGCGGGGGAACCGGTCCCCCCGAACCACCTCGACAGGGTGCTCGAGCAGCTCAGGAACGCCCGGCGTGAGTGCGGCCTCTCCACGGACACGAAGGAGCTCGACTCCCTCAGGGAGATGCTTCGGTCCCGCGCCGCCGAAATCGCCGGGAGGTCCGGGGACCGGCAGGTCGAGTTCCGCGTCACGATCGAAGGGGGAAAGCCGAAAGTCAAGGCGGGGCTGCGGTAGAGGGGCACATCGGTTGGCCGGTGGGGAGGGGCGCTCCGGCCCCGGCCCTCACTCGGCGGCGGCCATCCGGACGATCGCCCTCTGGAGGGCACCCCACATCTTGGTATACGAAGCGTCGTCCATGGACATGTCCTTGATGGCGCCCTCGGCCCGATCGTGGGCCCGGCGCGCGCGGTCGACGTCGATCTCCTCCGCCTTCTCCGCGACGTCCGCCATGACGACCACCCGGTCCGCCGTCACCTCCGCGAACCCGCCGCCCACCGCCACCTTCCTCACCTCGTCCCCCTTCCGGTAGCGAAGCACCCCGATGGAAAGGATCGCCAGGAACTGGGTATGTTCGGGCAGCACCCCGAACTCCCCTTCGTAGCCGGGGACAATGACCTCGTCCACCTCCTCGGAAACCAGGAGGCGCTCCGGGGTAACCAGCTCCAGCTTGACCGTCGAAGCCATCGCCCTCTTCTCCCCTATACCGTAGCGAGAAGCTTCTTCCCCTTCTCGATCGCTTCCTCGATCGTCCCGACCATGTAGAAGGCCTGCTCGGGGAGGTCGTCGTGCTTGCCTTCGACGATCTCCTGGAAGGACTTGATCGTGTCCTCGAGGCGCACGTACTTGCCCGGGATGCCGGTGAACTGCTCGGCGACGAAGAACGGCTGCGACAGGAATCGCTGGATCTTGCGGGCGCGGGAAACCAGCAGCTTGTCATCCTCCGAGAGCTCGTCCATGCCG